>UQOC01000001.1 GCA_900542565.1 uncultured Eubacteriales bacterium
GCATTTATGCGCCGTTCATCTTGACCGTTGACTGGCTCGGCTGGCTTTGCTATCTTTATCATTAAAATAGCGTCAATATATATCCGTCTATTATGGCGATTATCAGATACAAGATAAATCCTCGAATAAACGACTGTATATGTTTCTGCGGATTTTGATACAATTCTTTTTCAGGTATTTTTGTAAAGCGAATACGTTTCGTATTCCTCCACCATAAAAGGTCAATGATTAGCAAATCAAATATATTCAGGCTTTGTCCAATTATATTTAGGCAAATGAAATTATGATAAAAGTTATTTTCTCTAATAAACAATCCTAATATGAAAAATAGAGGCAGGAATAGCAGAAAATTCGATATAAATACTATTATTTTATTGCTTTCTTTAAAGCGTCCCTGATACTCTATAATTTCCTTTATTTGATTTTGCACCTTATCTGGATAAGATGAATAGCTTTTCAAATTTTTATCATCAGTGCCTGTTCCACCAAAACAAAGCAGAAAAAAGATAATACATAAAATTATAGTTTCGATTGCTAAAATCATTTGCTAATGCTCCTATAATACTTACAATTTAATATTTTTATTTTCACAAATTTTCTGGCATATTTCTTTATGCGCTGATTTCCCTTCTGGAAAAAAAGATACCATCGGGTAGCAGTGACACATTCCCTTTCCCACATTTAATGTATAGGTTACATTTTCCGCTTTACAAGCTTTTACGAAATTTTCAGCACAAGCATATAGCACTTCGTCGCTACCATACCAAAAATGAATATCTGGTAAGCCTTTAAAATTACCGAGTGTACCTGATAGCATATAATCTGGAACACTTTCGCCATGTTGCATAAGTGTTCTTACATTTTCCATAAAAGCAACATCTACCATAATATCCTTTGCATTTAATTCTTTCATTTTATTCAGTTGCACATTGCTATCAGGACAGCACCCCGGTGAACACGCCACAATTCTATGCGGCATAGGCAAGGGGTGATCTAAAGTGTTGTTGTATAGGCAAACACCAATAGCTAAAGCTGCTCCAGACGAAAAACCGAGTAGCGTAATATTCTCTGCGCCATAAACCGCAACCATTTTTCGGTAAGTATCAAACACCATCTTATAAGTTTCTAAAATACTATTTCGAGTACAAAGAGGATAATAAGGAAACCATACATCCATATTACAGTCCGCCCCATATTCCCCGGCGCATTTTACGTCACCCCCATCTGGACCAATAATCATTCCGCCACCAAAGAAAAATAATATTGCTTTTTCTGTCCGTTGTTGGTGTTTCTGAATAGACAGACAATGATACTTCCCATTCATTATAGGAATATCGTTATAAATATACTTGCGATTTTTCGGTATTTGAAAATTTCGATTTTTATTAAGATGTTCTGCTTTTATTATGAGTCTGTTCAATGGCAACTGAAACATTTTTTTGAATCCTAATACCCGTAATGCACTTTTAGCTATACTATATCGAATACTCATAATACGACTTCCTTTCTATTTATCAAATGATTAGTGAAAACTAATTCACTTGTAACACCTTTTCTGATTGTTGAATAGTCTATTACTTCTTCTCCATTTGCTCTATCAGCTTCTTCGCCAACTTCTGAAACAAGTCGGAGGTTTCCTCGTCCATCGGTGCAAGCTGTCCGATTTGTCCGGCAATCATTGCTGTTACATCATCAACAGAAATCGGTTTTTGTTTCTGCTCCGCCAGTGCGTCCCGCATGGTCTGAAACATGGCGGCGGTTACAGCTTCCCCCGGCTGTTCTCCGTTTTCCATGTCTTTCTTAATATCCCGCAGGATAGCAAGGAACAAGCTCTTGATTTTCTCAATCTCCGCTTCATGCTCCCCCATCTTCTGTGCGTTCAATAGCTGTAAATCCTGTCTTGCTTCTGTTCTGTGTTCCGGGTGTTCTTTCATCAGGTCGGATAAGAACCCCCTCCGAGGCGTGCCATCGGAGGGGGTTATCTGCAGGTCATCTGCTTTATTTGAGCAGATGATCTGTTATTCAGCAGTTTCGAGAGTTCTCATATATGTTATGACAGCGCCGGCAAAGTTGTCGGTTGTCCGTTCTGTAACGCCTGCGGCCATGATTTCAATATTGGAGTTTTTCTCGTAGATTATGCCGCACGGAGTCACTTCGGCCATATTTACGCTTTCAAGATCTGTGCTGTGATATTGGTCGTATGATTCACGGAAAGCCACTTCAAAAGGCTGACTGGACTCGTCTATTTCAAAAGGCGCATATTGAGAAACCTGTTCAAAGGTTATGTTTGAAAGACCTGATGTAGTCTGATATATTTCTGCCATTTCTGACAGGAGAGCTTCGTCCCAGCTTGAAGCTGACACTTCCAGGACCAGCTGGCTGCCGTCTAAATTGATATAGCCCATGTTGACTATTGATGCTACATTGCCGTTGTCATCTTTATAATGTACGCCGCAAGGAGAAGTGTACATAAGGCTCACAAGGCTCTCAGCATCCTGTGAACTCAGCACTCTCGAAGGCATTTGGGCAGGTTCTACAGTATATTGGACTCCAGGATATTTATCCTGATACTCACTGTAAAAATCCTCCATTTCGCTTTCCATCCTGTTCTCAAAGCGGGTGAGGGAGCTTTCGTTTACAACTATGGTAACAGATGCAGATGCAGGGAGCATGTCTGCGTCTGTGCCGCCTGTAAATGAGGCCACCTCAAACAGGGTGGAATGGGACTTAAAGTATGCCAGCAGATCGCCTAAGATCTTGATAGGGTTTGGATCGCTGGCTGATAGGCTTGAAAAGCTCTGGGCAGGCAGTCCGGAAATGGTGATGGTATAAGCGTTGTCATATGCAGGAGATGTATACTGCACATCTTTCGTAAGGAGGAACTCCTCATATCCTCCTGTAACAGTGGCGATCCTTGAAGATGTGCAGTTGCCCAGGTAGATCACCTGGCATCCATCAGGAAAATATTCTGATGACAGGGCAGAAGCCGGGTCAAGGCTGCCTTCTTCTCTTGATATGAATATAACTTTATATTCTCCATGGGGTTCATCGTTCTTGGCGGCAGTAAAGGCTGATACGATGCTGTTTTCGTAATTACCCATACATGTATGATCATATTCGGTGACAAGGACCACAGGCGCTTTATCTTCATATCCATCAGATGCAGGCAAGGAGTAGATAACATTGTTATGGTCATCTATCTTGCTTTTGATACCTTTGTTTTCTGCCCAGTTGTTAAGGTATTCTGCGACGCTTTCCTGGTCCGTCATTGATGCGTATGAATCCCTCAGATCTGTCCTGTATGCTGCTACACGGCTTTCGACGACTTCTGTCAGTGTAGGCGGCTGGTTATCGTTCCGTGAACTGATAAAATAGATTATCCCTCCGGCTATGGCTGCGACAGCGATTATCGCCGCTGTTATCATAATGATCATCTTTGTTTTCTTGTTCATGTTAATCCTCAGTTTTAATCAAATATAGTATTTAATATTTTTCTCAAAAAATCTATAATATAATATCATAAAAAATCGTTCCGTGGGATGATTTCATAAAAAATTCACAAAATTGTAAGAATGGCATGGCCGGAAGGGAGTATGAGACAATGAAAGAAAACCCTATAATAGGAAGCAATTTATATCTCAGGAAAAGCTGCTTTGACGATTGCCTGTATTTTGCCGTGTGGGAAGCAAGGCCTGAGGTAAGCAGGTTCTTTACCATAGATGACGGCAGGGATTATCAGCAGACGGTGCGGGAATACATAGAAAGAGAAAAAGACGCCTGTGCCGTCCAGTGGACCATATGTGCCATTGCTGATGACAGGCCGGTAGGACGGATCTATGTGAGCAGTATCAACAAACATTATGATTCCCTTGACATAACGAGGATATATATTGCCGATACCAATGACCGGGGCAGAGGTTACGGCAGGGAAGCCCTGGAACTCATACTCAAATGGGCGTTTGACGAAATGGATATGGAAAGAGTCACGCTGGATCATTTTGCCGACAACCGTATCGCTGCGTCCCTGTACGAAAAGACCGGATTCAGGAGGGAAGGCATCATGCGCTGCGGAGGCAAGAAAAACGGCAGATATGTTGACCTTTGGCTGATGTCAATGCTGCGGGAAGAATTCCATGAGAGACAGACGGTAAAATAATTTCCGGACATGGCAAATTACTTCTTGACACATGGCTTAATTAGTGGTAGATTCTTTATGCAACCACAATATATAGTGTTTATTGCCTTGATATTATAAATGCAGAAGGTAGGGGAACTTTATGGACAGTATTAAGAAGATCGTCAAGAGAGATGGGCGCATGGTCGATTTTGATGTGAACAAGATCGCTCAGGCAATTTTTAAAGCAGCTCAGGTACTGGGGGGCAAAGACGAAGAAATGGCCATGTACCTGGCAAAACAAACGGAATTATATCTGCTGGAGGTGTGCCACAACCAGGTCCCTACCGTAGAGCAGATACAGGATGCGGTTGAAAAGATCCTGATAGAGAACGGACATGCCCGCACAGCCAAAGAATACATCCTTTACAGAGCGGAGAGGACAAGGGTCCGCGACATGAACACCAAGCTCATGAAGATATATGAGGACCTTACTTTCAAAGAAGCAAAGGAAAATGAGATCAAGCGTGAAAACGCCAACATAGACGGCAATACCGCCATGGGGACAATGCTCAAGTATGGTTCCGAGGGAGCAAAAGAGTTCTACAAGATGTATGTCATCGACCCTAAACATGTAAAAGCCCATGAAGAAGGGGACATACATATCCATGACATGGATTTCTATACACTGACGATGACATGCTGCCAGATAGACCTGGTAAAGCTGCTCAAAGGCGGATTTTCTACGGGTCACGGTCATCTGAGAGAGCCTAATGATATAGAAAGCTATGCCGCTCTTGCATGTATCGCTATACAATCCAATCAGAACGACCAGCATGGCGGACAGTCAGTGCCTAATTTTGATTACGGCATGGCTCCGGGAGTCAAAAAGACTTACAAGAAACTGTATATCTCAAATCTGGGCAAGATGCTGGACTTTCTGGAAGATGTGGATGATGGCGAGGACAGGATGAAAGCCATCGAAAAGCAGATAGAGGATGAACATGGCGTATATCCTTGCATGGCATGGGACAACAACTACAAGGAACTGGAACTTGAAGAACTGAAAAAGATCGTTTCTGAGGACGAAGCCAAAAAGATGCAGGACCGTGCCACCAGATTTGCTGACAAGGAGATCAGGCGCAAGACATACCAGGCTATGGAAGCCTTTATCCATAACCTCAATACCATGCACTCAAGAGCAGGTGCTCAGGTACCGTTCAGCTCCATAAACTATGGTACAGATACGAGCCCTGAGGGAAGGCTTGTCATGGAATCTGTCATGCTGGCTACGGAAGCCGGGCTGGGCAACGGAGAGACTCCGATCTTCCCTATACAGATATTCAAAGTAAAGGAAGGCGTCAGCTACAATCCGGGAGATCCTAACTATGACCTGTTCAAGCTGGCCTGCCGCGTATCTGCAAAGAGGCTTTTCCCTAATTTCTCATTCCTGGATGCGCCGTTCAACAAAAAATATCTGGTAGAAGGAGATCCTAATACCGAATGCGCATACATGGGCTGCAGGACAAGGGTAATAGGCAATACCTATGATCCGACAAGGGAGATCGTTACCGGCAGAGGAAACCTGAGCTTTACATCCATAAACCTGCCGAGACTGGCCATAAAGGCAAAGGGAGACCTGGACATCTTTTTTGAGGGGCTGGACAGGATGATAGATCTGGCCTGCGACCAGCTTTATGACAGGTTCAAGATCCAGTCTCAGAAAAAAGTAAGGAATTTCCCGTTCCTGATGGGACAGGGCATTTGGCTGGACTCTGACAAACTGGGCCCGGACGATACGGTAGGCGAAGTCATCAAGCACGGGACCCTCACCGTAGGATTCATAGGCCTCGCAGAGTGCCTCAAAGCACTTACAGGCAAGCACCACGGCGAATCCAAGGAATCTCAGGTACTGGGACTTGAGATAATCGGGTATATGCGCAAGAGGATGGATGAGATGTCCAGAAAGACAGGCCTTAACTGGTCGCTCATCGCAACTCCTGCCGAAGGACTTTCCGGAAGGTTTGTCAGGATAGATAAGGAAAAATACGGAGTGATCGAAGGAGTCACTGACAGGGAATACTATACCAACAGCTTCCATGTGCCTGTATATTACGATATCAACGCCTTCGACAAGATAAGGATAGAAGCCCCATACCATGAGCTTACCAACGGTGGACACATATCATATATAGAACTGGATGGAGATCCTCTCAAAAACCTTGACGCATTTGAAAAGGTAGTAAGGTTCATGAAAGAATCGGGCATAGGCTACGGTTCCATAAATCATCCGGTGGACAGAGACCCATGCTGTGGCTATACCGGGATAATCGACAACGAATGTCCTCTGTGCCACAGAAAAGAAGATGACGGCGATGTGGGATTTGAAAGGATACGCCGCATTACCGGCTATCTGGTAGGCACAATGGATCACTGGAACAGTGCAAAAGCTGCCGAAGAAAAGGACAGGGTAAAACACGATGTGTCAACAGGATTTGAAAAAATATGATTCCATAAGGATCGCCGGGATCGTCCGCGAGTCAATCGTAGACGGCCCCGGCCTTCGCTTTGCTGTTTTCTGTCAGGGCTGCCCCCACGGATGTCCGGGCTGTCATAATCAGGAGACCCATGATTTTAACGGAGGGTACGACTGCGATATCTCAAAGATCGTAGATGCTGTAGACAAAGACCCTCTTCTTGACGGAGTAACATTCAGCGGCGGAGAACCTTTCTGCCAGCCGGGAGCATTTTCCGCTCTGGCGGAGGAAATAAAAAAAAGAGGGCTCAATATCATGGCTTACAGCGGGTATACTTATGAAGAGCTGACTGCCATGAAAGATCCGGAAGTGGATAAACTCCTTTCGATGGTCGACTGGCTGGTGGACGGCAGATTTATCCAGGACCAAAGGGATCTGACGCTGCTGTTCAGGGGCAGCGCCAACCAGAGGGTGATCGACATGGAGCAGACAAGACAGACAGGACAAGTGGTACTGGATCAAAAATATGTCTGATTTAGATAAAAAATGCTTGAATCGATAAGCTCCGTATGATATAATGACATTCGTTCGAGTTTGAGCAGAAGTAAGATCATATGCTTGATAAGCTTAAAATACCAAGAGGAGGTGCGGTAGATGTCAAGAAAGTGCGAGATCTGCGGTAAGGGACAGGTATCGGGAAATGCTGTATCCCATTCCAACAGACACACAAAGAGAAAATGGAACGCTAATATCCAGACTGTAAGGATAGCTGACGAAAAAGGCACAGTGAGAAGAGCCAATGTTTGCACAAAATGTCTTAAATCAAACAAAGTGAACCGTGCCATCTAAATTTGTCATATATGAGATATAGCGAGAGGAGACTGATTTTCGGTCTCTTTTTTATTTCCCCGGATCATTTATTTTTTCAGGAGAGTAAAACCGCATATTATCAGCAAGATCCCCAGGAGGATTATCCATACTTTTGGCGGCAGAAAAAATGCGCAGATGGTGACTATGCCAAGGACCAGCAGCACAAAACCTATGTCTTTGGTCTCTTTATACATATTAAAGCATTTCTTTTTGCGAAAATTATTGTTCATACGCGCCCCCTGAGTTATATTATGAAAACCCATAGGAAAATGTGAAAAGATATGATAAAATACCATAAGGAGAAAGGGGGCAGCCATGACACTCACCAAGACCACTGCGCTGGGCGACATAACAGTAAACGACAGCGGGATAGCAAAAGCGATAATAAGATCAGCACAGACAGCCAGAAATAAAGTGTTTTTATCAAACCAGCAGGGCAGGTTGCTGGGAAGTCATTCCAGAGTAAGTTCCGGGGACATGCTGGACAATTACATAATTGAGGAAAAAGACGAAAAGTATCGTATCACCTTTTATGTCGTCCTTTCCTTCGGAACCAGCATAAAAAATGTAACGCAGACCGTACTGGACGCTCTGGAAAAGGAGATGAGCGCCATGTTCCCTGAATACGGCGGTGAACTTATAATGAAGATAGTGGGCATAAAGTCAAAAAACATAGCCCCCAGAGACATCGAGGTTAAGAGAGAATATGGACCTGCAAGATAAAGTTTCAGCCATAAAGGGCATAGGCGAAAAAAAGAGCCGGCTCCTCAGAAATATGAAGATAGAAACAGTAGAAGACCTGCTGCTGCATTTTCCCAGGAAATATGAGGACAGGCGTCATGTTTCATATATAATGGAAGCCCCATTTGACAAAGAAGTGCTGGTGAAGGCAAAGGTTATCGCCCGGCAGATGAAAGGCAATCCATATAATAAGCGGACACCCCTCAGGATATTGGTACAGGACAGTTCGGCTGACCTGGAAGTATTGTTTTTCAACGGAAGATACCTGGCCAATTATTTTAATATCGGCTCAGAATATACTTTTTACGGTAAGGTAAGCCTCAACAACGGCAGGAGGCAGATGGCGCATCCTGAATTTCATAAAGCTGGAGATGAAGAAGATGTAAGGGGGATCCTTCCAATATATCCCCTCACTGAGGGCATGACCCAGGCAAACATGCGCAAGATCCAGAAAGAGGCCATATGCCTGGCTGACAATGTGAAGGAATGGCTGCCCGACTGGATAGTAGAGGAAAACAACCTGTGCAGCCCATCATATGCCATAAAAAACATCCATTTTCCTGCAGACGAAAGAAATATAAAAGAAGCCCGTTACAGAATGGTATTTGAAGAACTCTTAACCCTGCAGACCGGGCTTTTTTACATCAAAAAAGGCATGACAGGGGAACAAGACGGTACTGTCATTGACATGGCAATAGATATGTCACCTTTTACGGAAACATTGCCGTTTCGTCTTACATCGGGACAACTGAAGGTATGGAAAGAGATAGAAAAAGATCTGGCTGCAGTCAGACCGATGAACAGGCTTGTGCAGGGAGATGTGGGCTCAGGAAAGACAGCAGTAGCGCAGATGGCCATGTACAAGACGGTGAAAGCAGGATACCAGGCAGTCATGATGGCGCCGACAGAGCTGCTGGCAAAACAGCATCTTGCGTCCATGAAAAAAGTCTTTGATCCGCTGGGTATAAGGACAGAACTGCTATGCGGCACAATGAAGTCCGGTGAAAAGGAGCAAGTCCTGAAAGATCTGGCATCAGGCGATATAGATATACTTATAGGCACCCATGCGCTGATACAGCCTAATGTGGGATTTAAAGGGCTCGGCCTTGTGGTAACAGATGAACAGCACAGGTTCGGAGTCAATCAGAGGACTGTTTTGGCAGAAAAAGGCAGGAATCCGAATGTGCTGGTAATGACTGCCACTCCGATACCAAGGACCTTAGCCGTTATATTATACGGAGACCTTGATATTTCAGTCATAGATACTATGCCGCCGGGCAGAAAGCCTGTAAGGACATTCCTGCGGAATGCCGATTCACGGGACGCCATCTATGATTTCGTACGACAGAAGGCAAAAGAAGGCCGCCAGGCCTATGTTGTGGCTCCGCTGATCGATGAGTCCGAGAATGTTGACTGCCGTTCGGCTCAGGAGATCTATGAGGAACTTTCGTCAAAATACCATGACCTGAACATAGGACTTGTCCATGGCGCCATGAAACAGGAGGAAAAAGACCGGATCATGGAAAGCTTCGCAGCCGGCAAAACAGATGTACTGGTATCCACTGTTGTCATAGAAGTAGGAATAGATGTAAAAAATGCCACGGTGATGATAATAGAAAACTGTGAAAGATTCGGTCTGGCCCAGCTGCATCAGTTAAGAGGCCGGGTAGGCAGAGGTCAGCACCAGTCATATTGCGTGCTGATCTGCGGACACGAGAGCAAGATAGCTGACAGGCGCAACCAGATAATGTGCAGGAGCCAAAACGGTTTTGAGATCGCAGAAGAGGACCTGAAACTCCGCGGCCCTGGAGAAATATTCGGGACCAGGCAGCACGGGCTGCCGGAGCTGAACATAAGCGATCTCATCCGACATGGAGATATCCTTGAAGATGTGAAAAAAGTGGCTGCAAAGATCATTGAAGCTGATCCGGTGCTTTCTGATCCTGAAAATACCGGGATAAGGGAAAAAGTAAAAAAAATGTTTGGAGAGAACATACAGCTTAATCTGTAGAAACCGCATATTATGGATCATGACAGGATACAAGGAGGACTGACATGATCCCAAATTATGACATTATACGGATGATATGGCAAAACCTCACATATATAGGGTATGCTGCCGCTCTTCTTGCTACGGTATGGCTGGCAAACTTTCTGCTGGAGCTGTACTACAGCAGGATAGTGATCAAAAAATGCGGAACTGTTGCCGACTGCCTGAGCGGCGTCATAAGGTTCCTGGCCGTCTGTGCAGGGGTGACGCTCCTGACAGTGGCCATAAGCGCTTTTCCGCCTTTCTTGTCAGCGGTCGGCCTCAAGATGCCTGACGAGTATGTGGAGGCCATGTCCGTGCTGGCGATAGTTGCGCTCTTTGCCAGGAGCATATATGAATACGCCGCCTGCGCCGTAAAGAAACTCGACAGGATATTGGACGATGAACTTGAAGATCTTAATCCTGAGACTGAAGATAATGAGCAGGCAGTCTAAGTAAAGAAAAAGACAGGCGATGGTATGCCTGTCTTTTTTCTGTTAAGAAATATAACCATAAATAAAGATTTGCCGTGATATGCCGAAAGGCTATTTGCCGGCAAGCTGTCTTTCAGCCATTTCAACTAATTTCTTAGTCATATAGCCGCCAACATAACCGTTCTGTCTTGCAGTCAGGTTACCCTTATCTGTCATCTCGTAGTTAGAAAGACCAAGCTCGTTGGCAACTTCAGTTTTCAGACTGTTTAATGCAGGCTTTGCATTGATGTTCATCTTATCCTGTAATGACATTTTGTTCACCTCCTATTACAGTAATAGTTTGATTCGGCGAGCGGATATTATGTTATGAAATAAATGGATTTAAAGGGCAGTGCTGGAAGTTTAATTAAATTGATTTTGTTGCTGATATAGGTTAATATATTTACACAAAACAAAAAAGACAGAGGTATGACCATGCGGATAATAACAGGAGAATATAAAGGCAGGAGGCTTTATGCGCCTGATAATGATGATATAAGGCCAACATCTGACAAGGTAAAAGAAGCGCTTTTCAGTATGATCGCTTTTGACCTTCAGGAAGCTGTATGCGTTGATCTGTTTGCAGGTACAGGCAATCTGGGCCTTGAGGCCCTGTCAAGGGGAGCCGGAAAGTGCTATTTCTGCGACAACTCAAAAGAAGCTTTAAACATCATAAGAAAAAATATCGCCCACTGCGGAGCGGAACACAGATCAGCAGTGCTGCCAGGTGATTTCAGGAAGGGTATAGGAAGGATAAAGGAAAAAGCTGATTTTATTTTTGCAGACCCTCCATACGACAGCGGGCTTTATGACAAGATCTTTGAAACTGTAGAAGAGACAGGCCTGCTGAAGGATGACGGGCTTATAATAGCCGAACACTGGCATACAATGGAGATGGCCGATAAGATATGCGGATTTGTAAAAGTCAAAGAGAGAAAATATGGGCATATTATCCTTTCCATATACCGCCATGGCTGAAAACTGCGGATTTTGTGATTGCTTACGCGGTTTTTATGTGCTAAAATATATGGCGTAGAATTCGGAGGTTTGTTTATGGAGATAAAAGCCCTGTATGCCGGATCCTTCGATCCGCTTACTCTCGGACATCTTGATATTATCGAGAGGGCAGCCAATATATTCGACCAGCTTGTCATAGGAGTAGTCGTTAATCTTGAAAAAAAGACCATGTTCACATTTGAAGAACGGATGGAAATGATAGCGGAAGCTACAGCTGATATTCCCAATGTCAAGGTAGATATGTGCGACGGCCTGCTGGCAGATTTTGTGAACAAAAACCGATTTAATGTAGTCGTCAGAGGCTTGCGCGGGACAGGCGATTTTGATCTGGAACAGCAGATGGCTCAGCTCCACAAGCATTTATATAATGAAAAGACGGAAACTGTATTTCTCATGGCAGACGCAAAGCATGCGTTTGTGAGTTCCACCATGGCAAAGCAGGTGATTTCTCTAGGCGGTCCCGGAGAAGATCTTGTGCCGCCTTGTGTATTAAAAAGAATGAAAGGGAGATTGAACAAGTAATGGAAGACACGATGAAAGTTTTAAAACTGCTGGAGGAATTGGAAGATATAGTTGATGATGCGACAGGACTTCCTTTGTCTAACAAGATCATGGTCGATGCCGAAGAGATCTTCCAGATAGTCAGAGAGATCAGGCTTGCTCTGCCGGACGATGTACAGCAGGCAAAATGGATAAGAGACGAAAGAGACAGGATACTGGGAGAAGCAAAGGCCGAATATGAGCGGATCATAAGAGAAGCAAAAAAACAGGCTGATTACCTTGTGGAAAGTGATGATATAACACTAAGGGCCACCAAACTGGCTGCAGAGATCAAGCAGGATGCCGAGACCCACGCCAGAGTTATGCGCATGAGGACTTATGATTATGTTGATAAGATGCTTTATGATATGCAGGAAAAGATGGACGAGCTGAACATGAAATATTTCGGCGAGATGTACACCAATCTGGAGCAGACTTTTACAGCTATCAATGAAACTCTTGCGGCCAACAGGGAAGAAATGAAGAACCTTGCATATAAGACCCAGAACGAGGTTGAATCAGGTACATTCGCACCGGGTGAGGAAGAAGAATGATGGATGCCAAGGTAAAAGATATCATTGTGGCTAAGACAAAAGAGCTGATGGAGGCTCCAACTTGCAGCGCCGAGACAAGAGAAGCTGCCTGCCGCTGGCTGGAATCCGCAGGGACTTCTTCTGAAAAAAGCGAGACAGAAAACTATATCAGAGAGCTTGAGGAAGATATAATGCCGGTAGATCAGCTTATAGCCTTTGCAGGATCCGAAGCCGGGAAAAAATATTTCGGACCTGACACTGCTGCGGGCATAGAGGCCCACGGACGGGAGATAAAGGCTTCGGGAGGAAAGTACTGCGATTGTCCGGCCTGCCTTAAAGTCAGCGAGATACTTGAATATAAAGACGAACTGCTTAAATGACAGAAATCTCTTATGATTGTTTAGCCCCGCATAACATTATGCGGGGTTTTTTGTCCTGATTTTTCGTTTGGATCTCTGCCCGATTCTAAAAATGAAACGGGGCGAATAAGATTACCGTATGAAGATGGTAAGAAACAGGAAAAAACAGATAGTCATCCTTTTGGCTGCCTTGTTTGCGGCTGCTATGGTCATATTTCCCCAGACAACAGAAAACGGTTCAAAGACTGCCATATCGCTGTGGCTCAATTCGATAGTCCCGGTCATGCTTCCTTTTTATATATTTTCGGATTTTATAAAACGGTCAGGAGACCTTAACCGTCTGCCTGTACGCATATATCCTTTTGCCATGGCATTTCTGTCAGGATACCCCATGGCGGCCAAGGTGACAGGCGACCTTGTAATGGACGGAGCCGTATCGGCAGAGCAAGGCAGGCATATCCTCAGCTATTCTTTTGTCACAGGTCCCGCTTTTATCATATTTACCACAGGTGCTTTTATCGGAAGCCAGAAAGCGGCGGCAGTCATAGCCGTTTCCCACTATGCAGGAGCCCTGCTTAACGGGCTTTTGTACTCCTGCCCCGGACCTGTGATGGTCAGAAAAAGCCGGCAGGAGATAAGATCAGGACATTACATGGAAAATTTTACAGCTGCCATAATATGCGGTTTCAAGGCTATGGCTGTTATTCTGGCGTATATAATGGTATTTACCATCGGGATAAACATACTCGACTCGTCAGGAGTGTTCAGCCTGTTTGCCTGTGAGACGGCGTCTGCAACCCTCAAAGGCATATTGGAAATGACGATCGGTGTAAATCTCGTGGGCTTGTGTGATACGGGGATAATGACAAAGACTGTAACAGCAGCATTTCTTGTATCTTTCGGAGGGTTGTCTGTGGCCGGTCAGGCAGCCTCTGCAGCGGAAGGTTCAGGCATAGGGCTTGGGGATATATTGAAGATAAAGGCGACACATGGGATGATAAGCGCAGTTATAGCTATGATATCCGGATGGTTTGTGTTATAATCACAATATGAAGACAAAGAGCATAGGTATAATTGCAGAATATAATCCTTTCCACAACGGACATATGTACCATTTGGAAGAATCACGGCGCAGGAGCGGAGCAGAAGTGGTGATCGCAGCCATGAGCGGCAATTTTCTGCAGCGGGGGGCTATGGCCCTTGCTGACAAATGGATGAGAGCTGAGGCGGCTGTCATGTGCGGGACAGACCTGGTTGTGGAGATCCCCGCGGTTTTTGCGTGCGCTTCGGCCGGGACATTCGCACAGGCTGGAGTAGAGATACTTGAAAACCTTGGTGCGGAGTATATATCGTTTGGAAGTGAGTCAGGCAATATAGAAGAACTTTCAAGGATTGCCCGGACAATAAAAGAAAATGCCGGGGAAATACAGGAACGCATGGAAAAGGGAACAAAAGAGGGCCTTTCATATCCCAGAGCCCGCAGAGAAGCTGTCAGATCCCTCATGGGCGAGAACGGTGTCCATGTCATTGAAAGTCCCAACAACATTCTGGCGATAGAATATATCAATGCTGTGAAAAGGGCCAGGCCCATGACTGTAAAACGGCTGGGGCCAGGATATAATGATAGGGGCGCAGATGACCGTTTTGCATCAGCTACTGCCATAAGGGAGATGATTGCAAAGGGTAAGGATATTTCCAGACTTTTGCCGGAAAAATCATATGATATTTTTCTTAGAGCAGACAGACCATCTGAAGGAAGATTTTTTGACATGATACGCCAGAGAGTCCTGATGACAGAAGGGCCGCTGCTGGACAACGCTCCGGCAGGAGGGGAGGGCCTGGGAAATAAGCTGAAAAACTCCATAAGGCTTTGCAAAGATCTGGTCCAGCTGGCGGAAATGCTCAAGTCCAAGAGATATACCAGGACGAGGATAGACAGATTTCTTGTACAGACGGCTCTTGGCATGGACCGAAGGGAAGAGGCCGCCAATTATATAAGGATCCTTGCATTTAATGACAGAGGCAGAGAATATCTTAAGGAAATAAAGAAGTCGGATGTCTGTGGCCTGCCGGTCATTACAAACATCAATAAAGAAGCCACCGGATACCCGGAGATATCATACAGCCTTTCCAGGGACATCCTTGCCGCTGATCTTTATAACATGGCCGCTGAAAGGGATCTGTACCGGTTTTCGGAATTTGTGAGGAAGCCGTTTTATGCGGACTGACTTATGACTGTTGTCTGGAGATGTCCCGTGTCGTCTGACCGGATTGCTGCATTTTTTGCCAATGATCGAAAATGTGTATAGCATTGTGGAAACATGCAGCTTGAAATCAAACGCTGACAGGCCAAATTGATAAGTTTTACGATCAGGTTGGAATTTTTTTCTGACCTGTTTTTATGTGTTGAAATTTCAAGGATGCAGGCAGGGTACATAGTCAGACATACCTTTTCAGAAAAGAAAAATTATTGTAGAAATTAGAGAAAAGCGAAGTTAAAGATGTAAAGAAAGCTGAAAAAGAAAAGAGGAAGAAGAGGAAATATAGCAGATAAAAAGCCGAAAGGCTCTTTATACCAAAGGACTACCGCTTGGCGGTCTGATCACACTCTGTAAAAAGAGCAAATAACGAGAAACCGCCAAACAATTAAGTCTGACGGTTTCAAAATCCACATTTTGGGTTGAACCGCCATTCCAAAAGCGGTGGCCCAAAATCCATACCGCATAGAATCTTGTGTTAAAAGTATGTGGCAAATATCGTTGTGAGTGTGTTATACTATTCATAGCGATTGATAGTCCTTTCTTTAGATGATTTGTGGTAAAACCATTCTAATGGACTCAATCGCTTTTTTCTACTACTAAAGTCTCACATCTATTGTAAAGCTACACAGAGCGGCAGGCCAAAATCCATAAACCACTTGCAAACATGGGATTTTTTGTTTATACTATATAAGGTTAAAAGCTAATTTGATCATACGGAGGATAGAGATGAAAGTTTTAGTAATCAACTGCGGTAGTTCTTCTTTGAAATACCAGATCCTCGACATGACCCACGAGTCACTTATGTGTAAAGGTCTTGTCGAAAGAATAGGAATGGATGGTTCTGTTATTACTCATGAAAAGATCGGAATGGACAAGGTAAAGACCGAAGTTCCGATGAAAGACCATAAAGATGCCATCGAACAGGTGCTCAAAGCGGTTCAGGACCCTGAAACGGGAGTAGTTGCATCAATGGACGAGATCGGCGCCGTAGGCCATAGGGTAGTCCATGCCGGAGAAAAATACGCCTCATCTGTACTCATTACCGAAGAAGTCATTAAAGCACTGGAAGAATGTGTAGAGCTGGCTCCTCTCCACAATCCGCCTAATCTGCTGGGAATCGCAGCATGTCAGGAACTGATGCCGGATACACCGATGGTAGCCGTATTTGATACAGCTTTCCATCAGACAATGCCGCCGGAATCATATATCTACGCGATACCTTATGAATATTATCAGAAATATCGCATCAGAAGATATGGATTCCACGGAACATCACATAAATATGTGGCAGAAAGAGCTGCAAAGATCCTCAATACAGATCTTGGGGACCTGAAGCTGATAACATGCCATCTTGGAAACGGTGCATCTGTTTCAGCCATAAAGAGAGGCAAATGTATAGATACTTCCATGGGATTTACTCCTCTTGAAGGACTTGTAATGGGAACCAGATCCGGAGACATCGACCCGGCCATCGTGACCTATATAAGAGAAAAAGAGAATCTTCCTCAGGGTAAGGTGAACGAGATCCTCAACAAGAAATCCGGAGTGCTGGGCATTTCCGGCGTATCCAGCGATTTCAGGGACATCGAGGCAGCCGTTGAAGAAGGCAACGAAAGAGCTGCGCTGGCTCTCAAAGTGTTCGCCCACAAGGTAAGATTCTACATCGGAGCTTATATTGCAGAAATGAACGGTGTTGACGCCATAATCTTTACAGCAGGTGTAGGCGAAAACGACGCCATGATGAGAGAGATAATCTGCAATAACCTGGGCAACCTGGGTATCAAGCTTGACCCGGTTAAGAACAAGATCAGAGGAAAAGAAACTATTATCTCTGCCGATGATGCCAGGGTTAAATTGATAATGATCCCTACCAACGAGGAACTGATGATAGCAAGGGATACCTATAATATCGTTACTGGATTATAGAAACATCATAACAAGCATTAAAATTTTTGTTGACAAAAGAGTATATTTGAGTATATACTTAGATAGTTGACATTCATTTCATCCTTATTCACTGTTACCTTGGAAGAAAGGATGAACTTCACATAGAAGAGCGAATAAGGAGGTGTAAGAAATGGCAGTACCTAAACGAAAAACTTCAAAAGCGAGAAGAGACAAGAGAAAATCAGCTAACATGAAGATGACGGCTCCGGGACTTTCAATCTGCCCGCAGTGTCATCAGCCAAAACTTCCTCATAGAGTTTGCCCGAATTGCAATTACTATGACGGAAAAGAGATAGTATAAGATCTCATCCTCTTGCATATTTGGAGCCGCTGGACGACCAGCGGCTCTATTTTTTTGTTTTTTGCCCTTGCAAGTTTGCGGAGACTAACTTATAATGTAATATATATTGAACGACTCAGTAGGAGGTAAAAGCAATGGACTTAAAAGAAAAAACTGACAACAAGGGATTATACACAGGTATTTTCGCAGCAGGAGTGCTGTTTGGAACGGCGGGCATCAAGCTCCTTTCCAGCAGGGACGCCAAAAAAGCCTATACCAAGGTGACTGCCGCCGTGCTCAGGGCCAAGAACAGCCTGTTAAAGACGGCGACTACCATTCAGGAAAATGCAGAAGACATTTATGAAGACGCCGTGCAGATCAACAAGGATATAGAAGAAAGCGAAAACAAAGTTTACGAAGATAAGGCCGTCAGTGTGGAGGAGGCTGTTAAGGCGGCCAAGGAAGCAGCCTCCGAAGAAGGCGGCAGATAATGAAATTCACCGTTAAACATGAAGGGACAGGCAGGATAAGGATCCACCTGCTTCATGGCGCCATGTCCTTTAGGGAAGCTGACATATTCCAGATATACATGGAAGGACAGCCATATATATCCAAAGTGAGGGTATTTGAAAACACCCGGGATGCAGCTATATATTACGATGAAGGCTGCAAGGAGACGGTGATAAACTGCATATGCGGATTTTCCTACGAAAATGCCGGCGTTCCCGAAAAGCTGCTTACCAATTCGGGCAGGGAACTGGACAGTACATACAGAGAGAAGATCATAACCACAACTGCAAGACATTATCTGAAAAAACTTCTGCCTTATCAGATCCGATTTGTCCTTACCTGTTTTCAGGCGGCAAAATTCATATTAAAAGGACTCCGGTGCCTGACAAGAGGAAAGATAGAGGTCGCCGTCCTTGATGCCACTGCCATAGGAGTATCGGTCATACGAAGCGACATCAAGACCGCCGGCTCTATAATGTTCCTCTTAAAGATAAGCGAGATCCTGGAAGAATGGACACATCGCAAATCCGTAGGCGACCTGGCAAGGAGCATGTCCCTGCAGACGAGCAGCGTATGGCTGATCCGTGACGGAGCTGAAATGCTCGTCAGCTCCGGGCAGGTACAGATCGGCGATCTCGTCTGCGTCCACATGGGTAATGTGATACCATTTGACGGAGTCGTTGAAGAAGGAGAAGGCATGGTCAATCAGGCCTCGATGACCGGCGAAGCCATAGCCGTCAGAAAGGCAGAAGGCTCCTATGTATATGCGGGTACTGTCCTCGAAGAAGGAGAGATCAGGATAAGAGTAAAAGAAACCGCCGGTTCCAGCAGATACGAGAAGATCGTTACCATGATCGAGAAAACGGAAAAACTCAAGTCCGTCCTCGAAAACAAGGCCGAGAATCTGGCGGACAGGCTGGTGCCATGGTCCCTGGGAGGCACGGCCCTGACCTATGTCCTGACGCGGGATACGACCAAAGCTCTGTCCATACTCATGGTGGACTTTTCATGCGCGCTTCAGCTGACGGCGCCTGTATCGGTCCTTTCTGCCATCAGAGAGGCAGGCGAGCGCAACATGACCGTAAAAGGCGGAAAATATCTGGAAGCCGTCGCAGAAGCCGACACCATAGTCTTCGACAAGACCGGAACACTGACCAAGGCCGATCCGTCGGTGGTCAAAGTCATATCGTTTTCCGACAGCATGAGCGAGAACGAACTGCTCAGGATAGCGGCCTGCATGGAGGAACACTTTCCGCATTCCATGGCAAAAGCCGTGGTCGCAGCCGCCAGAGAGCGAAATCTCGTCCACGAGGAAATGCATTCCAAAGTGGAATACATCGTCGCTCACGGCATAGCTACGACGATAGAAAACAAGCGGACCGTCATCGGCAGCTATCACTTTGTCATGGAAGACGAGGGCTGCATCATCCCCGAAGGCAAGAAACACATCCTTGAAGAAGCTTCCATGGAATATTCCCTGCTTTATATGGCCATAGAGAATACCCTCGCGGCGGTCATTTGCATAGAAGATCCTCTAAGGCCTGAGGCGGCGGAAGTGGTGGAAAAGCTCCGGCAGACCGGCATCAAGAGGATAGTCATGATGACGGGGGACGGCGAAAGAGCTGCAAGGTCCATCGCTTCAAAGCTGGGACTGGACGAATATTATTCAGAGGTCCTGCCTGAAGACAAGGCGAGGTACATTGAAAAGCAGAAGCAGATGGGCAGAAAGGTGATAATGGTCGGAGACGGCATAAACGATTCCCTGGCCCTTTCCACAGCTGATGTTGGCATAGCCATCAGCGACGGCGCTGAGATCGCCAGGGAAGTGGCGGACATCACCATAGCCGCCCGTGACCTGAACGAGATAGCCGTGCTCAGAAGGCTGGCCACAGCCCTGATGAAGCGCATTAAAGGTAACTACAGGTCCATCGTGGGATTCAACGCCGGGCTCATAGCCCTCGGCGTTTCGGGCGTTATCGCCCCAACCACATCGGCCTTGCTCCACAACATGTCGACTTTGCTGTTTACGGTAAGGAGCATGGGAAATCTGCTGGAGGATTGAGGAGGAGGCAATCGGTGCCACTCGTAAAACAGGTGGTTCGAACCGGGGCTATAAGCCCCCGCTACTAGCCCACGCCTAAAGACGCGGGCTTTCTCTTTCGTTCAAGCCTTATTGCTCCTGCCTTTTTGGCCGCCCCTGAAGGGGCTTTTCTCTATTTGAATGGGTCTTCGTATTCTTTCACGCTCAGCTTATCCATCACCATGTCATGCTTCTGGTACCGGTTTGTGGCCGTGAACCGCTCGCTCATCGTCCGGGGACTGACCGACAAGGCATTGGAAAGAATATCGCCTGAAACGGACGGCTACATCGGTGAGATCTTCAGTGAAATGTGCGGTCAGTATGTTGAGGCAAACATACTGAGCGGGAGCATCGGAGATGAAATTGGACGCTGGTGGGGGACGGATCCGGGCATGGGCGCACAGGCTGATATAGATATAATGACAAGGCTCAGCGAGGAAGAACTTTTGCTGGGCATATGCCTGTGGACCAGAGAGCAAGTGGGCGCAGAGCAGCTTGAGATAATAAAGTGGCAGAGCCGGATATTTCCCGAGAGAGATAAGAAGATATACATATTCGCCCGTTCAGGATTTGCCGAAGGATGCGTCGAATATGCGGCAGAGTCGGGAAATATCCATCTGCTGACATTTGAAGATGTCATGGCCGGGCTGGCATAGATAGGTTGATCGACCTTAACATAAACCCTACATTTGTTTGTTATTTATGATATTTGTAGGGGCACCTCGACAAATATCACGATTTTTATTGAAAATGCAGGGTTGGCCCATCCTACGCTGCCCATCACGCGCCCTTCGCTGCCGCGCCTACGCTAGCCCGAACTCTTGTAAAGTATCGTAGACAAGATAGTGGGTCTTGTTGCTCGGAGGGCAGAGTGGCAGCCTGTATTCAAGGCTGCACATGCCCATTATATTCAGAGCGGCCTTGAGAGGGATAGGATTTACCTCCTTGAACAGGCAGTCGATCAGAGGCTTGATGGCCACCTGCTCACGGCCGGCTCCTGCCGTGTCGCCGTCAGCCCACATCCTTGTCATGGCCGAAAACCGGGCCGGTATCACATTGGAGACCGTAGAAATGCAGCCGATACCGCCCAGAGACATTATCGGTATGGTCTGGTCATCGTTGCCCGAATATATATCGAACCCGTCGCCGATGTAGGACGCCATCTGGCATATCTGGGAGATATCGCCGGAGGCCTCTTTGATACCTGCGATGTTCGGATGCTGAGACAGCACGGCTACGGCCGAAGGCGTTATGTTCACGCCGGTGCGGGACGGCACCGAATACATTATGATCGGGATGCCGACGCTGTCTGCGATATTTTCATAGTGGGCGATCAGCCCGTATTCACTGCATTTGTTATAATAAGGCGTTACTATCAGGAGCCCGTCGGCCCCTGCGTCTTCCATTTCCTTTGAAAGCTCCGTGGTCAGCTTGGTGCTGTTGGAACCGGTGCCGGCCAGGACAGGGACCCTCCCGTCGGTCAGGTCTATGACAAATCGGGCAAGCTGGACCTTTTCCACCGCTGACAGGGTAGAAGCCTCGCCGGTAGTGCCGCATACCACAAGAGCGTCAATTCCCTGGCCGATCTGCCATTCTACCAGTTTTCCCATCGCCACATAATCTATCTTTCCGTCTTTGAAAGGAGTTATCAAAGCTGTTGCAGTTCCTTTGAACAATGACACGATATCACTTCCTTTCGTTATGTTCATCAGAAAAACAGTGCTAAATTATTATATTCAAGACGGTCTATTTTGTTGAAACTCCACAGAAAAAGTGATACAATAAATTGTTATGAATATGGATTAAAAGATATTTAAAAATAGAGAGGTATGTTTATGAGCGAAAAACTTAGAGTCGGAATTCTTGGCGGAACTGGAATGGTAGGACAGAGATTCATAACTCTCCTTGAAGGCCATCCATGGTTTGAGGTTGTTACCATAGCGGCCAGTAGCCGCAGCGCAGGGCAGAGGTACGAGGATGCCGTAGCCGGGCGGTGGAAGCTTGAAACTCCTGTACCTGAAAGGGTAAAGGATATGATCGTTATGAACATCAATGAAGTTGAAAAAGTAGCCTCAACGGTTGACTTTGTTTTCAGTGCGGTTGACATGACCAAAGAGGAGATAAGAGCCATCGAGGAAGCCTACGCAAAGACGGAGACTCCTGTGGTATCCAATAACAGCGCCCACAGGTGGACAAAAGATGTTCCGATGGTCATACCTGAGATCAACTGCGATCATTTCGACATAATAAGTGCTCAGAAAAAGAGGCTCGGAACAGAGAAAGGCTTCATAGCGGTAAAGCCTAACTGTTCGATCCAGAGCTATGTTCCGGCTCTGGAGGCATGGAAGGAATTTGAACCTTACGAGTGCGTGATAACCACATATCAGGCGATTTCCGGAGCAGGTAAAGATTTTAGTTCATGGCCGGAAATGGTCGGCAATGTTATCCCTTACATAGGCGGCGAAGAAGAAAAAAGCGAACAGGAGCCGCTTAAGATATGGGGACATGTGGATATGGAAAAAGGCGAGATCATCAAAGGAGAGGAGCCGGTCATAACATGCCAGTGCGTCAGAGTGCCTGTACTCAACGGACATACTGCGGCTGCCTTTGTTAAATTCAGGAAGAAGCCTACAAAACAGCAGCTGATAGAGCGCCTTGAAAATTACAGGGGATTTCCGCAGGAACAGGATCTGCCAATGGCGCCTGAGCAGTTCATAAAATATTTTGAAGAGGACGACAGGCCGCAGGTACGCCTTGATGTGGACAGAGACAAAGGCATGGGGATTTCCATCGGCAGGATCAGAGAAGACAGCGTCTATGATTATAAATTCATAGGACTTTCACACAATACCATAAGAGGCGCAGCAGGAGGCGCTATCCTGTGCGCAGAGACACTGAAAGCAAAGGGATATATCAACAAGAAATAAGGAGGCGAAAAATGTCATATTTTGAGGCGGTAATTTTGGGTCTGATACAGGGGCTTGCAGAATTTTTACCTATAAGCAGTTCGGGGCACCTTGCCCTGATGCAGCAGTGGTTCGGGATAGAAGAAGATAAAGTCCTTCTGTTTGCGGTACTGCTTCATGTGGGAACGCTCGTATCTGTATTTATAGTTTACTGGAAAGATGTGTGGGAACTTATCAAGGAGCTTGGTCTCACCATCAGAGATATATTTACCGGCAGAGGCCTGAGGATACAGGAAAGGCCTACGAGAAAACTGGGAGTTATGATAATCGTTGCCACCATACCGACAGGGATCATAGGCATATTGTTCAATGATTTCTTTAACAGCCTGTACAATTCAGTCATACCTATAGGCATAGGACTCATCATAACAGGATTTCTGCTCATTTTGGCAGAACGGATGGGATCAGCCAGCCGCGGCATCCAGCAGATGAACTACAGGAACGCATTGTTCATAGGTACAGTCCAGGGCATAGCAATATGCCCCGGAATTTCCCGTTCCGGCTCCACCCTGTTTGGAAGCCTTATGTGCAATCTGGACAGAAAGTTTGCTGTAAAATTCGTCTTCCTGATATCCATACCATCCATATTGGGGTCAGCTGTAATGGAAGCTCCGGCTGCAATACAGAGCGGTCTGGAACCAGGACAGCTGGGGCCGATATTGGTAGGCATGGCTGTTGCAGCCATTTCAGGTCTGATAGCCATTAAGACCATGATAAAGATCGTTTCAGATAAAAAATTAAGCTATTTTTCATATTATGTATGGATCCTAGGTCTCATAGTCGTAGGTTACGGTGTATTTTTCGCATGATCGAAACGGAATTGACGGGGAAAGCGGAAAGGATGAAAGCATGACCCAGACAAAGAAAAAGCGGGGCCGTCCCGCCGGATCTAAAAACTCAAGATCAAATCCAAAGGCAAAAGAAAAAGCCATGGAGATCCAGAACAAGAGGAAAGCCGACAGGCGTGTCATGGACGAGATATGGTCCATCATCGCCATAGCGCTGGGCGTTTTCCTGGTAGTCGCCACCTTGACAAACGGCGCAGGCCAGTTTGGAAAAGCGGTCGGAGACTGTCTCAAGGGCCTTTTCGGATTTGTCGCATACATACTGCCGTTCTATCTGATAGTGTTCGGCATACTTTTGTTTGCGAAAAAAGCTGTTTCGATCTCTGTAAAAACTGCACTGCTGCTCATACTCCTCCTCTTCATGTTTGCGGCCATGAACTCGGTAAGGTTTGCTGATGACGGGGATCTGACCCTTTCATGGCAGATAATGAAGGGGTTCTATTCAACGGGAGTTGTCCTTGAAAGCGGAGGATTTTTCGGCATGATACTGGCCACACTGCTGATAAGATGGTTCGGCGTGGCCGGATGCTGGATCTTTACCGGAGCTGTGACCATCGTATGCCTGCTGCTGATAATCAATACGCCGGTGTCAAGGTTCATTTCAAAGGTAAGTGACAAGATAGAAGAGAGGAAGCTTATAAAGGAAAATGCGCATTTAGATACCCAGCCCGATATGGTGCCTGAGGGAGAACAGGTGACCATAAGGGACATAAGCGGCAAAAGCAGGACTATTCATCCTGCCGGCACAGGAAAAGATGATACGGCTTTCAATGACAAGAAAAGGCCGATCAAGATAGTTGACGGAAGCAGCATGCCGGAAAATGATGAGCCGGATAAGGCCGATGAGGACAAGAAAACTGCGGACAGGCCCGCTGAAGAAAACAGCGTGCTAAGATATATGAAAACCAAAGACCTTTTTGGAAAAGATGAATCGTCCGGAACTTATGGCCTGGAAGAAAAAGAAAATTACGGAAGCGGATACGGCATAGACGGTGTTTCACAAGGCGCCGTTTCCGGATTTGGACTGACCGGTGATAATGCGGTGCCGGCAAGTGCGGGTATGGGAATGACATCTTATGAAACACCTGCAAAAGAACAGAAAATGTCCAATAAAGAGGCCAGGGAGGCCATGCTTTCTGCTGATGAGATCAATATAGAAAAAGCTCCAAGAAAATATAAAAAACCCCCTGTGACCCTGCTGGATAAACCGGCCGGGGCCGCCAGGTCCAACAGCAGCCTTTTAACCGAAAAAGCCCGTAAGCTGGAAGAAACGCTGCGCAATTTCCATGTGGACGCAAGGGTCATCCAGGTTACCCAGGGCCCGACCGTTACCAGGTACGAGATACAGCCGGCCGTCGGCGTCAAGGTCAGCAGCATAGTCAGGCTGGCTGACGATATAGCCCTTAACCTGGAAGCAAAGAGCATAAGGATAGAAGCGCCGATACCGGGTAAGGCGGCAGTAGGCATAGAAGTGGAAAACGACAAGGTGACCATGGTACATATAAGGGAGGTCATCGATTCACAGGAATTTAAAAGCAGCAGATCAAAGATCACTTTTGCCGTAGGCAAAAATATAGGCGGAAAAGCTGTGGCGGCTGACCTTAAAGCCATGCCGCACCTTCTCATTGCCGGAGCGACAGGATCAGGCAAATCTGTCTGTATCAACAGCATCATCGTAAGCCTGCTGTATAAAGCCAATCCTGATGAGGTCAAGCTCATCCTGATAGATCCAAAAGTAGTGGAGCTGGGAAACTATAACGGCATACCTCATCTCATGATACCTGTTGTGACTGATCCTGCAAAGGCTGCGGCGGCTCTCAACTGGGCCGTTTCGGAGATGACAGACAGATATAAGAAATTTGCCGAAGAAGGCGTCAGGGATCTTGAGTCATATAATGAATATGTAAGAGCAAACGATGAAGAAGACAAGGTCATGCCGCAGGTTGTCATAATCATAGACGAGCTGGCAGACCTTATGATGGCAGCTCCTTCACAGATAGAAGAATCCATATGCCGGCTTGCACAGATGGCAAGAGCTGCCGGAATGCACCTGATAGTGGCCACTCAGAGACCTTCGGTTGATGTGATAACAGGAGTGATAAAAGCCAACATACCGTCCAGGATAGCGTTTGCCGTTTCATCCCAGGTGGATTCAAGGACCATACTGGACATGCAGGGCGCCGAAAAACTTGTGGGAAAGGGAGATATGCTCTTTAATCCCATGGGGATAGGAAAGCCTGTCAGGATACAGGGCACCTTCATTTCCGATAATGAAGTCCACAAGGTGATAGAATATGTCAAGGGACAGGTAGAAAATGTGGATTACAATGAAGATGTCCTGACAAGGATAGAAAAAAATGAACATTCGGCGGCAGACGAAGATGGGGATGAACTGCTGAGCGATGCCATAGACCTTGTGGTAAAGAGCGGACAGGCGTCGGTTTCCATGCTCCAGAGGAGATTCCGCATAGGATATAACAGAGCCGCCCGGATAATGGACATGATGGAGGCAAGGGGCATAGTGGCGCCTCAGGATGGAAGCCGTCCGAGACAGGTACTGCTCACAGAGCAGGAACTTGAACAGATGAGAGAAGATACACAGGAAATTTGATATGAAGATATATATGGAAACCATGGGCTGTCCTAAGAATTTTTACGACACACAGACAGCAAAGGGCATACTTTCAGAAAACGGTTTTGACATAACTGAAGAAATTGAAGAAGCAGATATAATGGTCATAAACACCTGCGGATTTATAAATGATGCAAAGAAAGAATCCATCGAGAGGATATTCGAGCTTGCCCAATATAAGGAGGATGGCAGGAAACTGATCGTATCAGGATGCCTTTCCGAAAGATACCACAGGGATCTGATGGAGGAAATGCCAGAGGCGGATGCTTTTATAGGCGTCAACGAATACCAGCAGCTGCCGGAGATAATCACTGAGATCAGCAAAAAAACAGACAGGGCCGATTATGTGTCCGGATGTGCCGGAGGGCTGGGCAGACTGCCGAGGATCCTTGAAGGCACACCGTATTCAGCCACACTAAAGATAGCTGAAGGGTGCAACAACAGATGCGCTTATTGCGTCATACCTGATATAAGAGGGCCTTTCAGGAGCAAAAGCATGGAAGATGTGACAGAAGAAGCACGCTGGCTGGCAGAAAACGGCTGCAAAGAACTTATACTTATTGCTCAGGATGTCACATATTACGGCTACGATCTCTATGGTAAGCTGATGTTGCCTGACCTGCTGAAAAGGCTGTGCGCCATAGACGGTATCAGATGGATAAGGCTTATGTACTGCTACGAGGACAGGATAACGGACCAGCTCATTGATGTGATAAAGACTGAGAAAAAGATATGTGATTACATAGACATACCTATCCAGCATGCAAGCGACAGGATATTAAAAGCCATGAGGCGCAGATCCACTTCCGGGTCCATAAGGTCGACCATAAACCGTCTTAAAGAGGCCATACCGGACATTCATATAAGAACGACATTCATAACAGGATTTCCGGGAGAAACGGAAGAGGATTTCGACCAACTGCTGCAATTTGCAGAAGAGATGGAATTTGCACGCCTTGGCGTGTTCGCCTATTCACAGGAAGAAAACACCCCCGCCGGACAGATGGAGGAACAGGTGCCTGAAGAGATCAGGGCAGAGAGGGCTGACGCCGTTATGAGAGCCCAGATGGATATTTCTCTCAGACTCAACCGCAAAAAGATCGGAAAAGTTTTTGAGGTCCTGGTGGAAGAAAAGGATGATGATGGTTCATATATTGGAAGGACTGCCTATGATGCTCCGGAGATAGATGATTCGGTCATATTTACATCTGAACGGGACCTTGCTCCCGGAGATATGGTCAATGTTCTGATACAGGACGCTTTTGATTATGATTTAACTGGTATGGAGGTATAAGGATGAATCTACCAAACAAACTTACTATTGCAAGGGTTATAGCTGTGCCGTTCTTCATAGCGGCCTATTATTTTGGCTGGTATGTGCTGGCTTTCATAATTTTTGTGGCAGCGTCCCTTACCGATATGCTTGACGGACAGATAGCACGAAAAAACAATCTGGTCACCAATTTTGGAAAGATCATGGACCCTCTTGCTGATAAAGTGCTGGTATACTCGGCATTGTGCCTGATGATACCGTTTTATGTCCCGGCATGGATGCTCATAGTGATCCTTGCCAGAGAATTTACCGTGGCGGGCATGAGGACGGTGGCCGCTTCCGAGGGCATAGTCATAGCTGCCGGAATGAGCGGAAAGATAAAGACTGTCTTACAGATGGTAGCCGTATGCCTGCTCCTTCTCGTACCTGCTTTTCCTCTGTTCCTGCCTCTCTGGTATGTGGCTCAGGCTTTCCTCTGGGCTTCGCTGGTCATGACAGTTTATTCCGGCGTTGAGTATGTTCTCCAGAATAAACAGGTCTTTTCCATGGAACAGGACAAAAAAGAAGAAAAGGACGGAACACAGGAATAGGAGATGTTTTTTCATGAAAACAACCATACTGACAGTAGGGACTGAAATCTTGTTTGGACAGATCGTCAACACCAATGCAGCATATCTTTCAAGGCAGTTAAACGACCTGGGATTTGATGTGATGTACCATTACAGTGTAGGCGATAATCCGGGCCGTCTGGCTGAAATGATACATATGGCATTTAAGGATTGCGATATGATAATCACCACAGGAGGACTGGGACCTACTCAGGACGACCTGACAAAAGAGACCATAGCCGGCGCCGTGGGGACAAAACTGGTGCTGAGCGAAACGGCCCTCGATGCATTGAGAAACCACTATGAAAAGTCAAAACGGCCGATGACGGAAAATAATCTGAAACAGGCGTATATTCCGGAGGGAGCGGAGCTTTTATTTAACGACCAGGGAACCGCTCCCGGATTTTGGCTGGAAAAAGATAACAAGATCATTATCTCCATGCCCGGACCTCCCAGGGAAATGACAAACATGTTTGAAAAGGAAGTCCGCCCAAAGCTGGAAAAGATGAGAGACAGTGTCATCCATTACAGGATCATCAGGACATTTGGCCTGGGCGAATCCAAGATGGAGACAGTCCTCCTTCCCCTCATCGACGGGCAGACAGATCCTACCATAGCAACATACGCAAAAGAAGGCGAATGCAGCCTTCGCATAGCTTCAAAGCGGCCGACATTGGAAGAGGCAGAGAAAGCTGTCGATGAAATGACGGAAAAAGTCAGGGACATGATAGGCGAATATATCTACAGCTATGACAATGAGGATCTTATAGATGTGGTAGGAAAGCTGCTTTTGGAAAAGAATATGACCATATCCTGTGCAGAATCCTGCACGGGCGGTCTGTTTGCCGGAGCTCTTGCCGGGATACCTGGGATTTCCGCCGTGTTTGAAAGAGGGATCGTAACATACAGCAACAGAGCAAAAAAAGAAGAGCTGGGAGTCAGCAAAGAAACCCTTGAAAAATATGGAGCTGTAAGCAGCCAGACCGCCATGGAGATGGCCGCCGGGCTTTCTGCTAAAACAGGTTCCGACATATGTATTTCAGTTACCGGGATATCTGGCCCTGATGGGGGCACCGAAGAGAAACCGGTGGGACTTGTATACATAGGTATAATGTATAAAGGAAAATGTCAGGCTGTTAAAGTCCAAAGACGCAATGTGAACAGGAACTGGAACAGGCATTATGCAGTGCTCAGTATGCTCCATGAGATCTATAAACGGATAAGCGTTGACAACTGATGCAAAATAATGTAAAATATTTACATTACACCGCAGATATGATACAGGATTGAAAAAACACTTGACCTGTGGGAAAAGATAGGGTATCATACAATAAAGAACAGATGTTCGGACCAAGGAGAATGATATGGCGACAGATAAGAACGCAAAGGATAAGATCACCAATTTAACAGATGCAGGTGAAAAGGAAAAGGCCCTGGAAGCAGCCCTGAACCAGATACAAAAGCAGTTCGGCAAAGGTTCCATAATGAAACTTGGGGACAAAGGCTCGCAGATGAATGTGGAATCCATTTCCACAGGCTCCATAAGCCTTGACATGGCCACGGGTGTAGGCGGTGTACCTAAGGGAAGGATCGTAGAGATATATGGACCGGAATCTTCCGGTAAAACCACACTTACTCTGCACATAATAGCCGAGGCGCAGAAGAACGGAGGAAAGGCAGCTTTTATAGACGCTGAGCATGCCCTTGACCCGGTATATGCAAAAAACCTTGGCGTAGATACTGAAAACCTGCTGGTATCCCAGCCTGATACAGGTGAACAGGCCCTTGAGATCTGTGATATGCTCGTAAGAAGCGGAGCTCTCGACATAGTTGTCATAGACTCGGTTGCAGCCCTTGTGCCTAAGGCAGAGATACAGGGGGAGATGGGCGATGCTCATGTGGGACTTCAGGCAAGGCTGATGTCCCAGGCCCTCAGAAAGATCACAGGCAGCATCAACCGTTCCAACACCTGTGTTATCTTCATCAATCAGCTGAGGGAAAAAGTAGGGGTAATGTACGGCAGCCCCGAAGTCACCACAGGTGGCCGTGCCCTTAAATTCTACGCTTCAATGAGATTTGATGTGCGAAAGGTAGAAACCATCAAATCCGGCGATGAGATCCTGGGCAACAGGACGAGGGTAAAGATAGTCAAAAATAAGGTGGCTCCGCCTTTTAAACAGGCTGAGTTTGATATAATGTACGGTGAGGGCATATCCAAAGAAGGTGATATCCTTGACAGTGCTGTGGATGCCAAGATCATCGACAAAGCCGGTTCGTGGTACAGCTATAACGGCCAGCGCATAGGACAGGGCCGTGAAAACATCAAGGTGTATCTGAAAGAACATGCGCAGATTGCTGATGAGATCGAAAAGAAACTCCTGGACACACTGAAAAATGAAGGAGAACCTGTAAAGGAGCCTGAACCGGAGGTTACCGATGACGAGTTTTCGGAGATCATGGATATGATAATAGATGAAGATGGCGTCGTAATAGAATAATATGTATGCAAAAAGGGCTGTCCATACCAAAGACAGCTCTTTTTTGGCGGAATTTATTCATATGCAAAGAATCTGTTAGAATTCTTTTTTGTGATTGAATATGGCCAATGTATGTGTTAACATAGGGATTCGTGAGATATGACAGAAGTTCTGTTATCCTTATTTTTTTCAGGAGGGTGATAATGGACAGGAGAGAAAAAAGCTCCAGAAGGGTCAGACTGAATACGATGCATATTGTCGCTCTTGGTTTTCTGGGAGTGATTTTTATGGGCGGCGTAATACTATGGTTGCCGGTCTGCAATCAAAAGCCCATTGAGTTCATAGATGCTCTTTTTACATCGGTAACATCCGTATGCGTTACCGGGCTTGTGACGATAGTGCCTGCTGAACAATTCACATTGTTCGGCCAGGTGGTCATGATGATACTCATCCAGATAGGCGGTCTTGGAGTCATCGCATGTATGGCCCTGTTTTTCCTGATGCTGAGGAAAAAAATAACCATGAAAAGCAGGATCCTGATACAGGAGGCTTATGGCCTGGATTCTCTCTCAGGCCTTGTAAAATACATAATACGGGTGATAAGAGGGACATTTATCGTTGAGGGTATAGGAGCTGTGCTCCTTTCGATAAAATTCATCCCTGAATTCGGCATCGCCAAGGGTATATGGTATGGTGTATTCCATTCCATATCCGGGTTCTGCAACGCAGGAATAGACATAATCGGCAACAACAGTTTTTTGAGATATGTGGATTCGCCCCTCGTAAGCTTTACGACAATGTTCCTGATAGTTATGGGCGGTCTTGGTTTTCCTGTGTGGCATGATATTTTTGTTACAGCAAAACGGGGGATCAACGACAAGGGAGGAAAAAAACGGATATTTACCAGGCTTGGGCTGCAGAGCAAGATAGTCCTTGCCATGACTGCGTTTCTGATACTTTTTGGCACACTTGGATTTTTCTTTCTGGAATATAATAATCCGCAGACAATGGGAAACCTAACAGTTCCGGAAAAAGTCATGGCTTCTGCTTTCCAATCTGTTACCACTCGTACAGCAGGGTTTGCTTCAGTATCTCAATCCGGCCTTACGGAAAGCTCCCGTCTGCTTGGATGTATACTGATGTTCATAGGAGGCTCACCTGCCGGTACAGCCGGCGGTATCAAGACCACAACAGCGGCCATGCTCATATTGACAGTTTTGTCCGTCCTGAGAGGAAAGCGTGACACGGAGTGCTTCGGCAGATGTATAGAAATGGGTGTCGTACGGTCAGGGATAACCATAACCGTCATCACATTCACCTGCTGGCTTGTGGCTGTGGCGGCCATGTCGATCTTTGAAGCGGAGGCAGAATTCCTGAACCTCATGTATGAAGCATCGTCGGCAATAGGTACCGTCGGACTTTCCGCTGACCTGACGCCGACCTTAAGCCGCGCCAGCCATATAGTGCTGATGATGCTCATGTATATAGGAAGGATAGGACCTCTTACCATGGCTCTGGTATTTGCCGGAAAAGTGAAGAAATCAGAAAAATTTAGAGATCTTCCTGAAAAGAAGATAATGCTCGGTTAATAAGATAAATGATATCAGGAGAAAGAAAAATGAGTAAACAATTTGCAGTTTTAGGCCTTGGCAGCTTTGGATGGAGCGTAGCTCTGACGCTGGAGAAGATGGGCGCAGAAGTCCTGGTCATCGACCAGTCATTTGAAAAGATACAGGAAATTTCCGAACAGGTATCCTATGCTTTAAGAGCAGATGTTTCTGAGCCGGAAGCCCTCGAAATGCTTGGCGGCAGAAACCTGGGCGGGGCCGTTGTGGCCGTATCAGAAAACTTTGAAGCCAGCATCATGGCGACAATGCTTTGTAAGGAAATGGGCATACCGATGGTACTGGCAAAGGCTAAAGACAAACTTCAGGGAACCATCCTTAAAAAGGTCGGGGCAGATTCTGTAGTCTATCCCGAAGTGGAGATGGGAAGCCGTATTGCCATGAATCTCGTTGCCAAAGAGTTTTCAGACTGGATAGAACTTTCTGATGACTACAGTATGGTAGAGGTGGTGATCCCTCAGCCATGGCAGGGGAAATGCCTGGCAGAACTGAAGATCAGAGAACGGTTCGGCATAAATGTCGTAGGAATGATAACGGATAACGAGGTGGATGTTACCATAGATCCGCAGATGCCTCTCCCGGCAGGCTGCATATTGATAATGATAGGTGCCAATGAGGTCCTGCAGAAGTTTGATGTAAAAAAAGTTTGCAGAGGATAGGAAGATATATCCTGCGGCAGCAGACATGCTGCCGCCTGTTTTCTTTTTGAACCGAAAAAAATGTCGGATCATCTCAAAAAAAGATTGACGGTGTACTACTTGATGTAGTACACTTAGGCAAAGGGGAATTTTAAGGAAACAGGAGGGGATAACCATGAGATTCAACAGAAAAAGACAAAAAACAAGACCTTTGACAATACTGCTTGCAGTAGCGATGGCAGTTTCTGCAGTTTCTGCCGTGTATTTCGGCACTGCAGCCCTTTCAAAAAAACCGGAGAAAAAAAGTTCTATGGCTGATGACCTGATAAGCGCCATAGACACCGGAGGAATTGATAAAGATGAGTACGGCAATATGGTCAAGTTTTTTGACAGCCTGAGCAAAGAACAGTCATTTGAATATAAGGACAAATATAAGAATCTTTATGTGGATAATGACTTTAAATTCAAAGATCCTCAGAAAAAGACGGCATATCTGACCTTCGATGACGGACCAGATGAGACTGTGACGCCGCAGGTCCTGGATATACTGAAAAAATACGGGATAAAGGGTACTTTTTTTACCATACATAACGGTTCAAAAAAAGCAGACCAACTGTATAAGCGTATAGTAGATGAGGGACATACCATTGCAGCTCACAGCTATACCCATGATTATGAAAAGATATATCAGTCTGTTGACAGTTTTCTGGAAGATTTCAGCAAGATCTCGGATCACATAGAGAAAGTTACAGGAGTAAAACCTGAGCTGTTCAGATTTCCGGGAGGCTCCATAAATTATTTTAACGCAGGAGTATACAGGCAGATCATAGGCGAGATGATAAGAAGAGGCTATGTATATTACGACTGGAATGTTTCGGCAGAGGATGCCGTAAGGGCCGGGGTATCGGCAGGAGATATAAAGCGATACGCCCTGGCAGGAAGCAGTAACATGAATAAAAAGATAGTGCTGATGCATGACGGTGCAGGCCATAAAAACACAGCCGAAGCGCTGCCAGGCATAATTGAAGGTTTAAAAGCCCAGGGATATGAATTTGCACCGCTGACCAAGGATGTAATGCCTGTGGTATTTTCATAGGACGGCAGATCTGCTTTTGATCAGAATTGACAGATATTTTCATAAAATATATTGACTTTTAGCGGTTTTAATGGTACTATAACTTAGTTGAGCCGCGCAGAATAGGCATGTAAGAGGCCCAGACCCATGGTATGAGGCACGCCTACGATGGCGAGACCGGATAGAGGAGGAAAAAAATATAATGTACGCAGTAATCGAAACCGGCGGCAAGCAGTACAGAGTACAGGAAGGCGATGTCATCACGGTAGAAAAGCTCAAAGCTGAGGCCGGAGACAAAGTAACCTTCGACAAGGTGCTGCTCATGAGCGACGGAAAAGAAGTTAAAGTTGGAACACCTTACCTGGATGCAGCAGTAACAGGAAGCGTGGTCGAGAATGGAAGAGGCCAGAAGGTCATAATCTTCAAGTATAAGGCTAAAAAAGACTACAGAAAGAAACAGGGTCACAGACAGCCATATACAATGGTGCAGATCGACGCTTTAGGCACAGAAGCTGGCAAAGCTCCTAAGGCAGCAGCTCCAAAAGAAGAGGCTCCGAAGGCTGAAGACAAGAAAGAAGAAGTTAAAGAAGCAAAGCCTGCAAAGAAGGTATCAGCTTCAATGAAAAAAGATGAACTGATTGCATTTGCTGCTGAAAATAATATCGCCATCGATCCTAAGGCTACCAAGGCCGTTATAATCGAAGCGATAGAAGCAGCATTAAAGTAATCTGCCAATAGAGTTAGGAGGCGAGTGTAATGGCAAGTAAAAAAGGTGTAGGAAGCTCCAAAAACGGTCGTGACTCCGAGTCCAAACGCCTTGGACTCAAAGCAGGAGACGGTCAGTTCGTAAGCGCAGGAAGCATTCTGGTAAGACAGAGAGGAACCAAGTTCCACCCTGGGAACAATGTCGGCATCGGCGGAGACGATACTCTTTTCGCTAAGATAGACGGCGCTGTTAAGTTTGAAAGAAAAGATAAGACCAGAAAACAAGTGAGCGTTTATCCAAAAGAAGCTTAATAAAACGAAATTGCCCTGTAAACTTGTGTTACAGGGCTTTTTTACATGTGAACGGAGGCAAGATGTTTGTTGACAGAGCAAAGATAACCATCATTTCGGGCAAAGGCGGAAACGGAGCAGTAACTTTCCGCAGAGAACCTTATGTGCCTGAAGGCGGTCCTGACGGAGGCGACGGCGGAAAAGGCGGAGATGTCATATTCAAGGCTGACCGCAACCTGAGGACATTGATGGATTTCAGATATAAAAGAAAATATGAAGCGGAAAACGGCCAGGATGGCATGAAACGCAAGAAATACGGCAAGTCCGGCCAGGATCTGGTGATAAAAGTTCCCATGGGCACCGTGGTCATTGACGAGGAGACGGGCCTTGTGATGAAAGACCTGACAGAGGACGGCGAGAGCTTCATAGCGGCCAAGGGCGGCCGGGGAGGCAGGGGCAATGTACACTTTAAAAATTCAGTAAGACAAGCTCCCAACTTTGCAGAAGCCGGAGGAGAAGCTAAGGAAAGAAAGATCATCCTTGAAATGAAGCTGATCGCTGATGTGGGCCTTGTGGGTTTTCCAAATGTGGGAAAATCTTCGCTTCTGGCGGTGGCGACCAGTGCAAAGCCCAAGATAGCCGATTATCATTTTACTACCATCGACCCTAATCTGGGAGTGGTGGACATAGATGGGGACAGCTTCGTCATGGCCGACATAGCCGGACTCATAGAAGGCGCCAGCCAGGGTCTGGGCCTTGGTTTCCGCTTTCTCAAGCACATAGAACGCACCAAGGTGCTTATCCATGTTGTGGATGTTTCGGGCAGCGAAGGGAGAGATCCCAAAGAGGATTTTGACAAGATCAACAGGGAACTTGAGGCATACAGCCCAAGGATATTGAAAAAACCACAGATCGTGGCGGCCAACAAGATGGATATGGTCGATGAAGATTCCGAAGGATACAGGTCTTTCAAGACATATGTGGAAGATAAGGGATATAAGGTATTTCCCATCTCGGCGCCCCTTCACCTGGGCGTCAGGGAGCTGCTGGAAGCTGCCCTTATAGAACTCCGCAAAGCGGAGCAGAATCCGCCAGAGGAAGCAGATACAGTCCTTTACTTCGATTTTGATACGGAGGAAAAGGACCCTGATTACAGAAAAGTCATAGCCGGATATGATGAAGAAAAAGGAGTATTCACCATCACCGGCAAACAGCTGAACAAGATATTCAGGTCCACAAACTTCAACGACATGGGCTCTCTCAGATACCTGTATAAGTATATAGAAAAGAGCGGGGCCATAGACAGGCTCAGGGAGCTGGGGCTTGAAGAAGGAGATATAATACGCATCGAAGGCTATGACATGGAATACTGGGACGAGTAGCGGAATTAGAGCAAAGGAGATCTGATGGGAGAGGTTAAGCAAAGAGATTATTCCTTTGACATATTCAGAGGAATATGCATGTGGGCAATCCCAATTTCCCATTTTACGCGGATGGGAGGGTGCTTCAGCCAGGATTCATGGGGCGGAGTGGTTTATATAACCATCAATGTGTTTATAATGCAGAGCTTCATGTTCCTGTCAGGATACTTTTCAAAGAATGTGGAAAAGAGCCGCAAAACATCATTTAAGACGGCTCTCTGGCCGTATCTTTTGAGCATACCGTTCTTTTATGCCATAAGGCTTCTGGTATACGGAAATGCTACATTTTATCTGGACCAGCCTCCTTTTGCCATGTGGTTCATGCTGGCCCTTTTCGTGTATAAGTTTTTGCTGAAAGACATGGTGAAAGTGCCTTGTTTTATGGCCATTTGCCTGTGCCTTTATATGATCGCAGGATGTATCCCTTTCCTGACCGAATTTATGGCTCTGGGAAGGATCGTCTCCTATCTGCCGTTTTTTATGATAGGCTATTACTGCAGACCGGAGCACATACAGAAGATAAGATCCCTTAAAAAATACCAGACTGCCATACTGGGAGGAGCGCTGGTGGCTGTATCTTTTGTGCTGGCCTACTGTGTGCCGCAGATTTCTCAGGAATGGTACCTGCTGAGAAATCCCGGCTCTTATCTGGGAGTAGCTTGGTATCTGGACATTATCGCAAGAGGCTTTATCTTCCTGCTGGCTGCAGGCTGGATAATATTCATGTTCAACATATTGCCGTCCAGGGACAATTACCTGGCATATGTGGGCAGGAATACCATGCCGGTTTACATATTCCACCTGATAATAAGGCAGATACTTAAAAAAACAGACATTACCATGGGACTTTTCCCCATGCCTGAAAGCCCGATAGTATATTATCTGCTCATATATGTGCTGGCGTCAGCCTGCGTCGTGATATTCTCGTCAAAACCGGTGTCAAAAGCCTATGACTTTGCAGTTGACGGGTTGTACAAGATATTCATGTGGCTCATCAACAATGTATTTATGAGGATCATGGGAATTTTGAACACAGGACTTGTTTCGGCCGGAGAAAGCATGGTCAGACTTATAGAAAAACAGAAAAAATAGCAGGATCAACAGTCCGGCGCTGCCATCTGCGCCGGATTTTGTCTGTCTGCGGATCCCGGTGAGGCAACAGGCTAAGCTGAAGATTCATGTTATCAAATGGCTGCTTTCCTCATAATAATTACAAGAGGAAGGTGGAGAGTTATGAGATTTCGTGATAAACTGCTGATACAGACGGTCATCTGCCTTGGCATCTTTACCCTGGTAAGGGCAAGCTCAATGTTTGGAGCCCGGTGGATCGAAGATATCAGGTCTGCCATAGGGGAGATGGCATGTGCAAATTATACAATAGAAGACATAAAAGAAAAGGGAGATAAGCTGGCATCAAAAATATATGAAGCGCCTGCTGCTGTGGTGTCTGTTGTGACAAGATCCGGCGATTCAGGGCAGTTTTCAGCTCCAATAGATGAAGAATCAGACGAGGAGATACAGGCAGTCCATGCGGTGTCGGGAGGTGTGGTCACTTATGCCGGAATTGACAGGGATCTGGGCGTTTGTATCAGGATAAGCCACGAGGATCAGGTTTCAGTGTACGGAAATCTCCACACCCTTACAGCAGTAACAGGAGAAAGGGTGAATAAGGGAGATATTATCGGCACATATGATAACACAGGCGAGGATGAATTCTATTATACATTGGAAAAACAAGAAGAAACATGATACAATATACATATATTTCAGAAAAAGGTGAACATATTGAATAAACGCATATCAGATAAAGAAATACAAGAATTGTACAAAAAATACCAGACTCCCCAAAGGGTGACAGCTCATTGCAGGGCTGTAGCCAAGGTGGCCCAGGGGATCGCTGCAGAACTCAACAAACATGGATATGATCTTGATACGGATCTTGTCAGGCGTACATCCCTTGTCCATGATGTGGCAAGGACATGGGAGGATCATGCGCTGAAAGGCTATGAGATACTCCATGAGATGGGGTATGAGGATGAGGCACAGATAGTCAAAGTACACATGACATATCCATCCTTTAACCCAACGGACAAACTGAACGAATGTGACATTGTATGTCTCGCAGACAGACTGGTCAGAGAGGACAGATATGTGGGCCTTGACAGGCGGATAGAATATATAATCCAAAAGGCCAAGTCAGGCCCCAATGCGGAGGAGCATATAAAGCTGATACTGGAAAGCAAGGAAAAGACCGGTCATCTGATGGACGAGATCGCTGCTGTCACAGGCATATCCATAGACCATATGTTTGATGTGTCCGCAAAGATAAAAGACAGGCTGGACGGGATACTCAGACAGGTGGAAAAGCCCGGCAGATATGTCGGCGGCGAGATAAATTCCGTGATAAAAAAAGATGATGAAGTACGGGAGAGGTTTGTCTTTGCTTTTCCTGACATGTATGAGATAGGCATGTCATATCTGGGGATGCAGATACTTTATGATGCGGTCAATAAAAGGGAAGGTCTGTATTGCGAGCGTGTTTTTGCTCCGGCCGGAGATATGAAAGAACTCATGGAGAAATACGACATACCGCTTTTTACCCTGGAGACAAAAAAACCTCTTAAAGATGCAGACATGATAGGTTTTACTCTCCAGTATGAAATGTCTTATACCACGGTGCTTGACATGCTTCAAATGGCAGGGATAGCTGTCCAGTCAAAGGACAGGACAGATGAAGATCCGGTAATAGCAGCCGGAGGGCCATGCGCTTTTAATCCGGAACCTTTGGCAGATTTTATAGATCTTTTCCTGATAGGTGACGGAGAGGATCTGCTGCCGGAGATACTCAAGCTCCATGAACGCTGCAGGGAAGACGGCCTGAACAAGACACAGTTCCTTGAAAAAGCCTGTAAGATAGGAGGGGTATATGTCCCGGCCTTTTATGAGCCTGAATATAACAAAGATGGTACGATAAAAAAAATATGTAAACTTAATCCGGAAGCGCCTGATGTGGTCAGGAGGCATATCATCCCGGACATAGAAGAGGCTGATTTTCCTGTAAAGCCGATAATCCCTCTCATAGAGGCAGTCCACGACCGGTCTGTGGTTGAGACTTTCAGGGGCTGTACCAGAGGGTGCCGTTTCTGCCAGGCAGGTATGATATACAGGCCTGTAAGGGAAAGATCAAAGGAAAAGATAATGGAGCTGGCAGAAAAACAGATAAAGAATACCGGAAACGATGAACTTTCCCTGCTTTCACTTTCTACCAGCGATCATTCCAAATTCAGGGAACTTACCCTTGATCTGATGGAAGAATGCAGAAAAGCCAATGTTTCCCTTTCTCTTCCATCTCTCAGAATAGATAATTTTGCTTTTGAAGTGCTTAATAAGATACAGGAATATAAAAAGTCCGGTCTTACATATGCTCCGGAAGCCGGGACGCAGAGGCTGAGAAATGTGATAAACAAGGGTGTAACCGAGGATGATATATTCACATCTGTTGAACAGGCCATTGTACTCGGATGGCGGAGGATAAAGCTGTATTTTATGATCGGCCTTCCGACAGAAACGACAGCAGACCTTGACGGCATAGCAGATATTGCTTCAAAGATAATCGAGATAAATAAAAAATACAATGGTCCGAAGGGCGGAGCTTTCAGGCTTACCGTAAGTGTGTCCAATTTTGTCCCCAAGGCTGATACGCCTTTCCAGTGGGAAGGACAGAACACGCCTGAGCAGTTCATGGAAAAACACGACTACCTTGAAAACAAGTTAAAGATAAAAGGTGTCACATTTAATTACCACGACAGCTTTACCAGCGTATGCGAAGCGGTCCTTGCAAGAGGTGACCGAAGGTGCGGACAGGCTCTGCTGGCTGCTCACAGGCTGGGATGCAGGCTTGACGGCTGGGGAGAATATTTCTCCGATGAAAGGTGGAAGCGTGCCTTTGAAGAATCAAATATCAGCCCGGATTTTTATGCCTACAGGCGAAGAGATGAGGATGAGACTCTGCCGTGGGATCATATTGACTGCGGTGTTGCAAAAGGATTTTTCCTTAGGGAAAAATCAAATGCCTACGGCCAGAGGGTAACACCGGACTGCCGCATCCATTGCAACGGCTGCGGGATCAATCAGATAACAGAATGCAAGCTGGAGGGGATTTATGGCTGAAAGATATGTTCTTAAATTTTCAAAGACCGGATATATGAGATATATTTCTCATCTTGATCTCCTGAGGCTGTTTAAAAGGATGTTCCGCACCGGAGGTATAGAGATAAGATACTCCCAGGGATTCAATCCTCATCCCAAACTGACATTTGCACAGCCTCTTTCTCTCGGTTATTCAGGAACAGGCGAGCTGCTGGATTTTGAGACGGCAAAACCATATGATGAGGCACAGATCACAGAGCTCCTAAAGGATCAGGCTCCTTGCGGGATAGATATAATCAGCTGCCGCAGGTTGGAAGATAAGACGCCTTCCCTTGCTTCTGCTGCCGAGAGCGCCGTATATGCCATAGAGATACCTGCAGAGGCCGGACATGACTGGGAACGCAAGGGAGAAGCATATATGGCCCAGCAAAAGATAGAGGCATTAAAACGCCGCAAAAAAGACAAAAAAATGCAGTCCGTTGACATAAAACCCATGATAAGGGAATTGTCCGCAAGATATTTTTGCGGAAAGATCGTCATCGACACTTGTCTGGACTGCGGAAGTACATCAAATTGCAGTCCAGAGCTTGTTATAGCCTCTTTTTGTGCATTTGCCGGCATAAACACACCGCGGAGCGAGATTTCTGTGGAAAGGAAGAAAATAAAATTTTCCAATAATTTACAAATATAATGTTGACACTCACCCCGGATTGCTGTAAAATAATGTAAAAGGGGCGAGGGGAATGGACAAATTAAAAGAAATAAGATCTTTGGACGATCTTAAAGAGTTTATAAAGCTAAATAAAGATGTGCTGAAAAAAGCAGCCCTGCCCATAGTGGTAGCGGCTGCTTTGGTTTTTTTCTGGATATCGGGAGGTGATGACGGCGATGTCCGGCAAAATGGACAGGCGGACACAGAAACAGTCCTGACGGAAGAAAACAGTATGGATACGACTGAAGAAACCGGCAAAGATGAAGATGAGATCTATGTTGACATCAGCGGATGTGTCAATTCACCGGGTGTCTACAAGGTCAAGGCAGGCACCAGGCTCTTTCAGGTAATTGAAAAGGCAGGCGGCATAACGGACGATGCAGATGTGGAGACGATAAACCGTGCAGAAGAAGTGCAGGATGGTCAAAAGATCATCATATATGCAGAAGGATCAGAATCTGACAAGCAGATATCAGGCGGCAGAGAGCAGGATGGAAAGATAAACATCAACAGGGCTGACTCGGACCAGCTCCAGGAAATACCGGGAGTAGGGCCTGCAACGGCGCAAAAGATCATTGAATACAGACAGAGCAGCGGGAATTTTTCATCCATTGAAGAACTGATGGAAATAAGCGGTATAGGTGAAAAAACTTTTGCCGAAATGAAAGATCATATCACTGTATAATATTTTCCTGAAATGTAAACAATATTCACGAGGTGATAATATGTTTACGAGACAGAAGAAAAACTACAGGATCTTTGTATATACAGCACTTGTAATAACATTATGCCTGCTGGTCGCAGCGCTGTTATGGCCAAAGGACAGTACTCCTCAGGATGATGCTCAAGTAAACGCTCAGACAGAAACCGGACAAGAGGGCCAGGAGCAGCAGGAACAGATCCAAGATGGCGGATCAGATGACGGAGGATCAGCCGCAGAACAGACCGGCGGCAGCGGAGACGGAGATGTAATGGAAAATGATGACATCTCATCAGGCTTGCATTCATATTATGTTGTTAGGAAAGACGGCAGCAATGTTTCGGTATTCTTTGTGGATGAGAAGGGAAACCAAGTAAAGTTAGAGGATACGGATATAGTGTACGATGTCCTGACTCCTGATGACCAGAAATCTTTTGACGAAGGTATAACGGTGGCAGATCAGGAGGAGCTGGCCGCTCTTTTACAAGATTTTGAGAGTTGAGGCTTGTTGCAGATGAAAAAAAATATCAGAAGATCGCTTCTGGTCTTTATCCTGACCATTGCTGTCATAGGCGGTGCAGGTGTGATACTGGGACAGACGGACAGCACGCAGGAGGCTGTCCGGGTAGTCAGTGAAAAAATCCTTATTCCCGGCGGACAGTCGGTGGGGATAAGGATGAATGTAAAAGGTGTACTGGTTGTAGGCCTTGAAGAGATAGAGACAGACAATGAGATAGTGAACCCTGGCCTTGATGCGGGCATACAGGTCGGAGATATGATACTTTCCATAAACGGTCAGGAAGTATATTATGCAGACGAGGTGACACAAATTGTCGAAAAAGCTTCCGGTTCATTGGAGATCCAGGTTTCCAGAAAAGGCCAGATACTGGATTTTTCGGTTGAACCGGTGACTGACCGTAACACAGGCACTAAAAAGATAGGGATCTGGGTGAAAGAAAAGATCGCAGGCATAGGCACGCTGTCTTTTTACGATCCGGAAACAAATGTATATGCCGCCCTGGGACATGGAATATATGAAAGCAAGACTGATACTTTACTTCAGGCCGGTGAGGGAACGCTCCTGAAAACAGAGGTGAGAGCTGTAAAAGAAGGGGAAGCCGGCATACCGGGAGAAATAAGAGGGATCTTTTATGAAGATGAGGCTCCTTTGGGTACTGTGGCAAAAAACAGCCAGTTCGGCATCTACTGCATCGGAACAGGCAATGAGGCAGGATCGGCGGCAGAGCCAATGGTCATGGCAACACAGGACCAGATCGAAGAAGGTCCGGCCAAGATCCTTACTACCATAGACGGCAATAAAGTTGAAAGCTTTGATGTGCTTATCACAAAGGTAAACCGCCAGAAAGAAGCCGGAAGCCGCGGCCTTGAGATAACCGTAACTGATAAAGAACTTCTGGGATACTGCGGAGGCATAGTACAGGGAATGAGCGGCAGCCCCATAATACAAAACGACCGTATCATAGGGGCAGTCACACATGTTTTTGTCAACGACCCGACAAAAGGTTATGGAATTTTTGCTGAATGGATGGTGGAAGAAAGCCGAAGTTTGACCGAATGAGGCACAAAATATTGTGTTGCGTCGAAAAGCGTAACAAATTGGTTAAAAATAATTTTCCGTGGCAAAGACCGTTATATTAAACTAAAAATACGACATGAAAAAAATGACAAAACAGGAAAATATTTGTGTGCACAGGAGGAAAAAATGAAAAAGATCAAAATTGGTGTAGCAGACGATAATCAGGATTTCTGCGATGTTGTCAGGGATTATGTAAGAAAACAGGATAACATGGAGATCATTTTTACGGCATCCGATGGAATAAAAGCAATGGAGATCCTAAAGGATGACAGCCAATGTCCCGATATCCTGATACTGGATCTGATCATGCCTCATCTGGACGGTTTCGGAGTGCTGGAAGCACTCAACACAACCCAATTGAAAAAATATCCGAAAGTCATAGTGACATCGGCAGTAGGCCAGGATTCGATGATACAGAAAGCAATGGAAATGGGAGCCCAATATTATCTCGTCAAACCGATCAACCTGGGACTCCTCATAAAGAGGATAAATCAGATGAATGATCCTACTTACGGGGCACTAAGCGGAGATGACAATAATACCAATCTGAGAAGATCCCTTGTGATGAAAGAATCTGTATTGAACAACGATCTTGAGATAGATATAACCAATCTCATACATGAAGTCGGTGTTCCTGCACATATAAAAGGTTATCAGTATCTGAGAGATGCCATAACACTTGTGGTAAACAACATGGATTTCCTCAGCGCTGTAACCAAGGAGCTTTATCCTGCCATAGCATCCATGAACAATACAACCCCAAGCAGAGTAGAAAGGGCCATACGACATGCCATCGAGATAGCGTGGAACAGAGGCAAACTGGAGACATTGGACTCCCTGTTCGGTTATACGGTCAAGACCGACAAAGGGAAACCGACCAACAGCGAGTTTATCGCCATAATAGCAGATAAGCTCAGACTGGAAAGAAAAGTAGGATAAAAAGAAAAGCAGACGGATCTGCTTGCTTTATGTCATGAAAGATAATATAATTATCATCAGTAATGATACAGGAGCAGAACAATGATAACAAAAGAAAAAATAGACAGGATAAATCAGCTGGCTAAAAAGAAGAAAACAGAAGGCCTTTCAGAAGAAGAGCTTGCAGAACAAAAAAAGTTATACAGAGAATACATAGATTCTTTTAAAGATAATCTCAGATTCCAGCTTGATATGATAAAAGGCCAAAAAGAGGCTGAAGCTGAAGAAGAAAAGAAAATCCAATAAAAGTTAGAGGGGAACAGAAATTCTGACAAGTTTTTCATTCCCCTTGTTTTATCATAAAAGAAAGTCTTTTATGACAGACAAGGGGGATGAAATGAAAAAAAGGATATGGGTGATCATACTGACGGTCTGCGGGACTGTTGGACTGGCAACTGCACTGGCCGCAGGAGACAGCCAGGAGGCCATAATCAGGGATCTCATAAGTCAGAGGACAGATACAATGGCCGGTTTTTATGCAGGGGAAATCGGAAGGGATGAGGCAATAGAAACGATAGCATATATGGAGACCGACCTGTTGATGCAGACGGACATTGAAAATATAGACAGATATTTCAGGACAGATATTGAACAGGTGAAGAAATACCAATTTGAACATATACGCATAACTGATTCCCATGAAGATATGATATGCGCAGATGTGACCATGCGGTGGGAAGCAGAAGGATTGGACGGCAGGGAAGAATTCTCCCATACATATCAGGTAATATGCGTAAAAGAAGATAACAGGTATAAATTGGCTCAATTTTATTAAAGATGTGTTTAAATGTGCGGATTTTTTGGTATAATAAGTTGATGAAATAAATAGGACAAAAGCAAAGGAGCATTTACACAAAATGAGAAATGTATATTTGGACTATTCAGCAACTACTCCCGTAAAGGAAGAAGTATTAAAAGAAATGATCCCTTATTTCACTGAAAAATTCGGTAATCCGTCAAGTCTGTATGACATGGGCCTGGAGTCAAAAGAAGCTGTTGACAAGGCCAGACAGCAGGTAGCCGCTCTCATAAATGCCGATCCGTCTGAAATCTATTTTACGGCCGGAGGAACGGAAGCAGATAACTGGGCCGTGTTCGGAACAGCAGAAAAGTTCAGAGCAAAGGGGAATCACATAATAACAACAAAAGTGGAGCATCATGCCATGCTCCATTCCTGCGCATATCTGGAAAAGGAAGGATATGATGTTACTTACCTGGATATAGATAAAGACGGCAGGGTAGACCTGAAACAGCTTGAAGATGCCATAACGGATAAGACGATACTCATAAGTATCATGCTTGTCAACAATGAGATCGGAACCATCGAGCCTGTCAAAGAAGCTGCCGCCATCGCAAAGAAGCATAAGATACTCTTCCACACCGATGCCGTACAGGCTCTTGGCAATGTCCCTATAGATGTGAAAGATATGGGTATAGACATGATGTCAATGTCGTCGCATAAGATATATGGGCCCAAGGGTATAGGAGCGCTTTTCATCAGGAAGGGCGTTAGGATAGATAACTATATGCATGGCGGAGCTCAGGAAAACAACAGGCGTGCAGGAACAGAAAACCTGGCTGGTATAGTTGGGTTTGGAAAAGCAGCTGAGCTTGCAAAAGAAAATTTTGACGCCCATGTAAAACACAGCTCTCAGATGAGAGATTACCTTAAGGACAGGATACTCAGCGAGATCCCGGATACATTTGTAAACGGTACCATGGACGGAAGGCACCCTGGAAACCTCAATGTGACATTTGAATATATCGAGGGTGAATCCATCCTGCTTCTTCTCAATCAGTTTGGGATAAGCGTATCAACAGGGTCAGCATGTTCATCAAAATCCCTTGAACCGTCCCATGTGCTGGCGGCGCTTGGGGTCCCTGACGAGATGATCCACGGCACTGTAAGGTTCACCGTTGGAGATATGACAACAAAAGAAGACATAGATTATGTGGTAGATAATCTCAAGACCGTTGTAGCAAGACTCAGAGAAATATCCTCTGTAAACGCAAAGAAAGGCTGGTAAAAAAATGGCTCTATATAACGATATCGTAATGGACAACTTTTTAAATCCGAAAAATGTAGGTGAACTGGAAAATCCTGATGGAACAGGCGTATACGGAAGCCCTGTGTGCGGCGATATGATGCAGATCCAGATAAATGTAGACGAAAACGATGTGATAACAGACGCCAAGTTCAAGACTTTCGGCTGCGGCAGTGCCATCGCTTCCTCCAGCATGGCTACCACGATGATAATCGGAAAGACTGTTGAAGAGGCGCTTGAAGTGACAAACAAGCAGATCATAGATAATCTGGGAGGATTGCCGCCTGTAAAGGTACACTGTTCCGTTCTGGCAGACAAGGCAATAAAGAACGCCATATATGATTACGCCCAGAAACATGGGAAATATTATGCCGCTCTTGAAGGTTACGATCCTGAAGCCGATGAGGACGACGACCATGGAGAAACAGAAGAATAAGAACAAAGTGTTGCTCGGACTGAGCGGCGGAGTGGACAGCACTGCCGCCGCTTTGTTGTTGGCAGAAAAAGGCTTTGATGTGACCGGATATTATTTCGATGTCACCGGATGCAACAGGCAGGGACTCAAAGAGGCGCAGGAACTGGCCCATAAACTCGGAATCCAGCTCATATGTGAAGATGTTTCGTCTGAATTCAACCGATTGATAATAAATGATTTCTGCGACGAATACATGAGCGGCCGCACACCAAACCCGTGCGTCATCTGCAACCCTCAGGTAAAATTCCGAAAGCTCATTGAAAAAGCCGACGAGATAAGCGCATATCATATAGCCACAGGCCATTATTGCAGGATATATTTTGACAAAGATACAGGGTTGTTTTATCCAAAGATGAGTGCAAGTAAAAAGAAAGATCAGTCCTATATGCTTTACAGACTGGGACAGGATGTACTCAGAAGGCTGATATTTCCTCTTGGTGATTTTGAAGATAAGGAACAGATCAGGGAGATAGCAAGATCTCACGGCATGGAAAATGCCGAAAAGAAGGATAGCCAGGAGATATGCTTCCTGGGAGAATCAGAAGATCACGCCCGGTTTATCGGGGAAAAAGGCTTCAGATCTCCTGCCGGAAATTTTGTCGATGAAAACGGAAACATCCTGGGCCGCCATAAGGGGATAACCAGCTACACCGTAGGCCAGAGAAAAGGCCTTGGGATAGCGCTCGGAAAGCCTGCTTATGTGATAAGGATAGATAAGGAAAATAACACTGTGGTACTGGGCAGCAACGATGAACTGTTCAAAGAAGAAGTGATATGCAGTGATATTTTCTTTACTGGTCTTGCGGCTCATAGGTTTGAAGGGAAAAAACTGAAAGCAAAAATAAGGTATACTGCACGGCCGGCAGAATGTTCCATAAAGGTCATAGACAGTGGAGATATCAGCAAAGACAACAAAAAAGTTGACGATAAAAAAATTATCACAACATTTTGCGATCCGCAGCGGGCGCCGGCGCCGGGCCAGTCCATTGTATACTATAATGGTGACATAGTGGTCGGCGGCGGCTTCATAGTCTGATTTCTATTTTATTCATGTAATATTCCCTTTCTTTTTTGCGATAATAATACTGAAAGGGAGTGATCAAATGCAAAAAACAACGACCACCGCAATGGTGACATTGGCCGCTCTTGGAACTGCGGCCGCGGTAGCCTACGGGTTTATGAAACCAGCCGCAAAACAGCAGCTCAAGCATGATATAAAAAATACTGCCAGAGACCTTGAAGGAGTCAGGCAGGAAATGAGCAATGTTGGGCAGGATGTGACCGAAATGGCCCGCAACCTGAAGAACCAGATGTAAAGCCAGATCATATGAATATGCCTTTCCCGGAATTTGACAACGGGGGAGGCATATTTTATTGTTGACAAAATGATATGGGGGGGTATTATATTTACGAAAATATAAGATATTTCCCTTGGAGCTGGTGGTAATGGATGGCGCTTTAGAAAAAGTTAAGGACAGTGACGGATATCTTGAAACTGTTTCTTTTTTTGACTTTCAGGTATGTGATACAACATATGATTATATTTTGCATTACATTGAGCGATCTATAGCCGCCGGACAGAGAAAGATCATACTCGCATTTAATCCCAAAAAAGTGGCGCTGGCACATGAAAGCGAGATCACGGGCAAAGCCTTAAAGTCGGCAGACATCCTGATACCGGACGGATATGGGATCATCCTGGCCTCGAAACTGCTCGGCAACAGGATCCAAAACCGCATAACGGGAACAGATCTCATGTCTCTGCTCTGTCATACGCTGGCAAAGGAATCAGACGAAAGGCAATACGGGATATACATATACGGAGCAACTCCTGAGAGCCTGAGAGACGCAGTAGACAAACTGCGAAAGGAAAATGTCCATATTGTCGGCGGGAGGGACGGATATGACCATGAAGACGATGAAGTTGTACGAGCCATAAACAGGAGCGGAGCAACGATACTCTTTGTAGCTCTGGGAAGTCCGAAGCAGGAGATCTTCATATACAACAACGCAGACAAGCTGCACAATGTCAGGCTCATAATGGGCGTCGGCGGCAGCGTGGATGTCATAAGCGGACACGCCAAGAGAGCGCCTGTGATAATAAGAAAAATAGGCCTCGAATGGCTTTTCAGAATGATATGCAAACCAACAAGGATAAGAGAAAATAAAACGATAATCACATATGCAAAGATCGTGTTAGACGAACGAAGGAGGATAAGAAAAACAGGATGAAGATCAGTGTGCTCGGATTGGGATATATAGGTCTGCCGACGGCCATAGCTTTTGCTCTCAACGGCTATGAGGTATGCGGTTACGATACCAATAAGGATGTAGTGGACACTTTGAACAGAGGCAAGCTCCATATCATAGAAAAGGGCCTGCAGGAAGAACTCACACAGGTGACTGAGGCAGGCACATTCAGGGCCTTTGATCAGCTTCAGGAGACGGATGTTTACATAATCTGCGTGCCCACCCCTTTTCAGAAGATCGAAAGGGAGAAAAAGGCTGATCTTTCCTATGTTTTTTCAGCGACGGAGAAAGTTGCTCAAAATCTGAAAAAAGGGGATCTGGTCATACTCGAATCGACGGTCCCTCCTTATACGACAAAGAAAATGACAGATATGCTGTGCGAGCTGAGCGGTCTTGGGAGAAACGAATTTTACACCGCACATTGCCCGGAAAGGGTACTGCCCGGCAGGATACTTCACGAGCTTCTCCACAACGACAGGATCATCGGTGCAGAGCAAAAAGAAGCTGCTCTTAAAGCTAAAGCAATCTATGAATCCTTTCTGACCACCGGCAAGGTGTATGTCACAGATGATGTGACGGCCGAGATGTGCAAGCTTACGGAAAATTCTTTCCGTGATGTAAACATTGCGTTTGCCAACGAGCTTTCTATCATTTGTGATGAACTGAACATTGATGTTAACGAACTTATATCCCTGGCGAATAAACATCCGAGAGTGAATATACTCTCACCGGGTGTGGGCGTAGGAGGTCACTGTATTTCCGTGGATCCGTGGTTCCTCATCGAACAGTTCAAGGATTCAGCAAAAGTAATAGCTGCCGCGAGGAATGTCAACGATCATAAGCCATATTTTGTTGTGGATAAGATCGAGGAAAAGATACATGGCAGCAAAGACTGCGTCATAGCCATCCTTGGGCTTGCTTTCAAGGCCGATATCGACGATCTGAGAGAATCGCCGTCAGTAGTATTGGCCAAAGCGCTGATGGAAAGGGGATATACAGTCATCGGCTGTGAACCTAACACAGAATTGAAAGAAAAGGACGGTATTCCTATCTACAGTCTGGACGAGGCCCTAGAAAGATCCAACCTGGCTGTCCTGACGGTCAAACACCGTCAGTTTCTGGAACAGCTCGATAAGATAAAGGAGAAAAATCATTTAATCGTATAGAAATGAACAAATATCTGGTCAAACTGCGGCATCTCACTTTTCGCAGAGCAGTGAACAAGTTGATAAGTCTCGTACGAGAGATACCTGTGACCATATCGTTGAGCAATACAGAGAAGATAAACACACAGCTGTATGAGGAGACCCTGGTCGCTGCCGGCAAGATGAACGGCAGGACGGAGTCTTCATATTACGATAAATGCGATCTTACCGTCGGTATAATCACCGATGAATTCATGTACAACTATTACAAGGATGCAGTCGGCCTTGTAACGGTTACTCCCGATAATTATCGTGAGCTGATAGATAATAAGATGATCGACTGCCTGTTGTATGTAAGTTGCTGGCATGGCATGGAAGGGGACGAATGGTACGGCGAAATAAATCACGGAATGATCCCCCGGGTTTTCAGCTATGCCAATGATCACGATATAGTTACCTTTTTCCAGTCCATCGAAGATCCTATAAGTTATCAGCGATTCCTTCCCATCGCCAAGGCCAGCAACTTCATATTTACATCGTGCCGTGAACTGGTGGAAAAGTATAGAGAGGACACTCGCAATGACAATGTATTCGTGCTGGAATACGGCGTCAATCCGCTTTTCCACAATCCCATAGGGATAAACACGGATCGAAACGATAATACGGTTTTCTTTGCCGGAAGCTGGATGGACATATACAAAAACCGCTGTGCAGACATGAGGACAGTATTTGACGGTGTTATAGAGTCAGATCACAACCTGATGATTGCTGACAGAAATGTGGAAGTCAAACTGCCTGGTTATAAATATCCGAGGGCATATCAGAGATTTACTGTACCGCCTATTGAACACAGCCTGCTACAACAGGTACACAAGCTGTTTGATTTCAACATAAATATCAACACCGTACAGGACAGCAGCACCATGTGCGCCATGAGGGTATATGAACTGCAGGCCCTTGGATGTATGATTCTGTCTAACTATGCCCTTGCGGTTTCTGAAAATTTCCCTGGTCTGTTTATTATAAATAACAAAGAAGAAGCGGGTCATATAATTTCCGGATATGCGCAGGATGAACTGGACAGGATGAGGGCAGACAATCTCAGAAATGTCATGTCAGACTGCACCGTATATGACAGGCTCAACTTCATTTTCAAAAAAAGCGGCCTGCCAAAAAGATTTGCTCAAAAGACGGTAGCCGTCCTCTGCTGCGGAAAGTCAGCTGAGATCATTGAGATGTTCAACAAGCAGACTTATGAGAAAAAGATCCTCTGCACGGCTGACGAGCTTGAAAACGCTGAATTTGACTATATAGCATTTTGGGATGAAAAAAACACTTATGAAAGGGATTATATAACGGATCTGGTCAACGGGTTCAAGTTTTCAGACTGTGCTTTTGTGACAAAGGACACAGACTGTCCCGGCAAGGAATACGACCTGGTGACAGGCCCGGCGGATCCCGGAAAATCAATGGTCCAAAGAGAGGCCTGCGATACTTTCATGACGGAACTTGGCCCATTACAGGGTAACGGGTTAAAGATAGATCGGTTCCAGATCAACGAAGTTAAAAAAATTTCGAATGAGAAGAAGGAACTGGCTGTCATCGTGCCCGTATATAACAACGGAGAATATCTTTATGGCCGCTGCTTCAGGAGTCTGCTCCGCAGCAGCATATTTGACAGGATGAACATATATCTCGTAGACGACGGATCAACAGATCAGGCAACGCTGGATATAGTTGATGACTTGAGCAGAAGATATGATAATGTTATCCCGTTTTATTTCAACGATGGCGGAAGCGGAAGCGCAGCAAGACCGAGGAACAAGGGCGTGCAGCTTGCCTCGGAAAAATATGTCACATACTTGGATCCGGACAATGAGGCCATAAGCGACGGATATGCCAGGCTGCTTCAAAAGATCAAGGAAAAAGACTGTGACATGGCCTTTGGCAGCATATATACGAGGACGGATAAGACCATTTCAAAACTTGGACTTCTTTTCAAGGATACATATATCTTAAACCCGAGAGAATGTCTGATAAAAGAAAACCTAAGGCCGCAAAGCGTTCAGGGCTGTGTAATAAAAAGACAGTTCATTTTAGATAATGATATCACCAATGTGGAAGGGGCCTACGGAGAGGATTCTCTGTTCTTTCAGGAACTCATGATAAATGCGAAGTCTGCGTATTATCTCAATTTGCCTATCCACATATATTACGCCGAGAGGAGCGGGTCATCCGTCAATACTCTCGATACTTCTTTTTTTGAGAAGTCCCTGATCCTTGAAAAGGAACAGGTGCGGCGTTTTGAAAGATACGGAATATTAGAGGAATACATAAACAGACGGCTCGACTATTTTGTTATCAACTGGTATCTTGATAAACTCTCCCTGGTCTACAGGGAGGAACAGAGGGAATGCCTCGATATGATCGGTCAGATCACCGAGCTGTACGGAAAGGATGTAAATGAATATATTGACAGGACAGACAGTAAATGAGAGCAATAAGAGACTTTAAGAGATATTTCAACTATGCGGCTTTTTCGGCCGTTTCCGAGTTAAAAACACAGGTGGCCGACTCGTATCTGGGATGGCTGTGGTGGATCCTGGATCCGCTGTTGTTCATGTTCGTATATGCGTTCATCACCACTTATATATTCGGCAGCAATGTAGATAACATCTGGCTCTTTGTATTCGCAGGACTCACTGTATGGAATTTTTTCAGTGCAACGGTCGCAAGTTCCGTGGGAGTGATAAGGTCGTACGCTGCCGTGATAATCAAAGCGTACATACCAAAGATAATGCTGGTATTCATGGTGGAGATGGTCAACTTTGTCAAGATGCTGATCTCCCTTGGCATCTGCCTCATAAGCGTTGCGGTGCTCGGACTGGATGTATGGCCCTATATACTCAATATAATCCCGGTGCTGGTAACCCTCGTCATCTTCACATACGGAGTCGCCCTGATAAGCGCCTTTATAGGTGTATATATCGCAGATTTCAGCAATGTGATGTCAGTGATACTCAGATTCCTGTTCTACATGTCAGGAGTATTCTACACGCTGGACAGGTTTTCGGAGGGTCTCCTCAGCATTTATAACATGGTGTGTCCGACGGGATTTCTGATAGTGCAGTTCAGGAACGCCCTCATTCTGTCCCTCAACGCCGACTACATGCGGATGGGCTACTGGATATGCATAGGCATCGTCTTGATCGTTATAGGGGCGAATCTGTTATACAGAAAAGAAAACGAATACATGAAGGTAATATAGATGATCGAAGAAAGACCCATTATTTCTCTTAAAAATGTAAAGATAAACTACAGGAACACCAAGCCCACAGGTTACAGGACATTCCTGAAAAGGATACTAAAAAAGCCGGCTGAGGAGAAAGCAAACTATTTTACAGCCGTCGATGGAGTCACATTCAACATGTATAAAGGGGAGACCATCGGCATAGTGGGGGCCAACGGATCGGGCAAGAGCACCCTCCTGAGGGCCATAGCCGGGATCTACGGCATAGACGGAGGTCACATGAGGATAAACTGCGACAGGACATCCCTGCTGGCTCTGGGCGTAGGCTTTCAGAGCAGGCTGCCCGGCAGGACCAACATATATCTTTCCGGCTATGCGATGGGATTTAGCAAGGAAGAGATAGAAGCCAAGATGGACGAGATAATTGAATTTTCCGAGCTCGGCGATTTTATAGACAAGCCGGTCAAGACATATTCCAGCGGCATGTATTCCAAACTGGCCTTTTCCATAAGTTCTATCCTGGCGACGGATGTGCTCCTCATAGACGAAGTGCTGAGCGTAGGAGACATAAGATTCCAGAAAAAGAGCTCGGCCAAGATAAAGGGCATGATCAACGACTCAGGCAGGAGCGTGATAATCGTATCCCAGAGCGTCGGACAGCTGAAAGAGCTGTGCAGCAAAGTCCTCTGGCTCAACAACAGCCGACAGATGATGTTCGGTGATGCAAAAGAGGTGCTCGACGCCTACAGCAGATTCATGTACGGAGAAAACTGATGAAAAAAGTAATGACAGTGTTCGGGACCAGGCCTGAGGCCATCAAGATGTGCCCGGTGATAAAAGAACTGAAAAAATCCGAAAAGATGAGCACCATAGTCTGCGTGACAGGTCAGCACAGACAGATGCTTGACATGGTGCTGGATACCTTTGAAGTGGAGCCTGATCACGACCTTTCTATAATGAAAGAACGCCAGACTCTTTTTGACATCACTTCAAACATAATGCTGTCGATCAGAGGAGTTCTTGAGAAAGAACGGCCGGACGCAGTCCTGGTACATGGAGATACGACGACCACATTTGCGGCAGCCCTGGCGTGTTTCTATGAACAGATACCGGTGGGCCATGTGGAAGCCGGCCTCCGTACCTACGATATATATTCGCCATATCCTGAGGAATTTAACAGACAGGCTACAGGGATAATCGCAAAATATCACTTCGCACCCACGGAAAAAGCAAGGCAGAATCTGCTGAGAGAGGGTAAACCGTCGAGGGACATATATGTGACAGGTAACACCGGCATAGACGCTCTCAAGACCACTGTCCGGCCTGCATATGACCATCCGCTCCTGAAGTGGGCAGATGGAGGCCGCCTCATCATGCTGACGGCACACAGACGGGAAAATCTCGGAGAACATCTGCACAGCATGTTCAGAGCCATAAGGCGGATAGTCGATGAATTCTATGATGTCAAGGTGATATACCCGGTGCATCTAAATCCTGCTGTTCGTTCAGCAGCAAAAGAAGTTCTGGGAGACCATGAAAGAGTAAAGCTGACGGACCCTATGGAAGTCATAGATTTTCATAATTTCCTGGCAAGGTCTTATATGATCCTCACTGACAGCGGCGGCATACAGGAGGAAGCCCCATCCTTGGGAAAACCGGTTCTCGTAATGCGAGATACCACAGAAAGGCCTGAGGGCATAGAAGCCGGGACCCTCAAGCTGGTGGGCACCGAAGAAGATCATATATACGACGAATTCAGGCTCCTGCTGACCGACAGGGGCGAATACGAAAAGATGAGCAAAGCAAAGAATCCTTACGGCGACGGAAAAGCCAGCGAGAGGATAAGAGAGATATTGGAAAGGGAGTTGTAAGTTTTATGGCATTAGGTACTGAAAAGATTTTTTATTACAAAAATGAAGAAATTAAATATATATATAAAAAGGCTACTTTTTCTCAATCTGATAAGTTGGTAATTGTTTTTTCTGCATTTTCTACGAATGGTGCACCTCCACAATATAGCTACCTTAGAACATTAGAGGGTATTGACATCAATCAGCTTTTCATCTTAGATGGGGGTAAACGAGGAACATATTATTTGGGTAATGCTCCGGACTTTGATTATGAAAAAGGAACAATTAAGCTAATAGAGAACATTTTAACAGAGAATCAAATCGAAGAATCAAATGTTATGTGCATTGGCAGTAGTAAAGGTGGATGGGCAGCTTTATATTTTGGAATAAAGTTTAATGTTCAAAAAATCGTTGTAGGTGAACCACAAATATATATTGGAAAGTATTTGGTCGGCACAGATGTATTGGATGAGATTTGCAATAATGAAACAAGTATTTATTTTGATTATGTAGACAATATGCTTTTAAACCTTATTAAGGATACAAACACTTTACCAGAAATTATTATACATGCAGGTAAAAAAGGAGATCATTATAAATATCATATTCTACCTATTATGAAATACTTAAAGGGGCAAGTTAAACTTGATTTAGAAAATTATGCGGAGCATAACGAGCTGATAAAATTTTTCCCTAAACTTCTACTGAATGAAATTTTTATGTTTGATGAAAGAGCGAAAAACTCTCTTAATATACAGGATATCACTATAGAATACAAAGATGATGCTTTTATATGTCAAGTAACTGGGAACATGATTCAGAGTAGTGCATGGTATGTTTATTATAATAATGAACTTAGAGATAGATACTCGTATTCTTCTGGAACTTTATTTAATTATCATACCAATGAACTTGGTTTATATCGTTTTCGGTGTTTCGCTCAAGACGATCAAAATAATAAAATAAGCAAGGGGACATCCACATACATAATCAATAATAATGAAGAAAATGCATTTAATGAATTAATTTTGAATAAAAGCGAAGAAATACTAAGTTTAAGAGATGAAAATAAAAGTCTAATTAATCAATTAGATGCATTGCAAGAAATTTCAGACATTGAAAAAAAGAAAATTAATGAACTATATTCCGAAAACAAAAAAATGATGGAATTATTAAAGAACATAGAAAGGGAAATAGAAAAGTTAAAAGCAGACGAAATTAAGTTGAAAAATGAATATGAAGGGCATGACAAAAAAAATGGTATGCTGATTTTTGAAGCGAAAGAAAATAATATACTTTTAATGGAAAAAACCAAGATTATTCCAGAACTTAAGAATGAGAACTTCATGCTTAAAGAACAAAATAAAAACAAGAAAAGAGAATTAGATAGAATTACTAAAGAAATGGTTATTTTTAATCAACAAGCTTATCAATACAAAATGGAATATGATAGATTGATTAATTCTAAGTCCATTAAATTTATATTAAGTTTAAAAAAAATATTTGGACATCCTTATGAAAAAAAATATATTAATGATAACACTTTAAACTTAATGAATAATGAACAAAAAACATTTTACCAGTATGATAAAAAACTGTTAAATGAAAAATATTTAAATGATATAGAATGTCTTATCGATGAAATACCTCAAAGTAATGGTTGTAGATATTATAAGAAGTTTAATGTAACCATTGGAATAATTTGTGATCAATTCTTGCTTGATTCTTATGAAGGCTCAGCAGATTTTGTTTATATCACCCCTGATAATTGGGAAAATATAATTCCAGATTGTAAACTTTTATTTGTTGTAAGTACATGGCATGGTGTTCATAATGAATGGCAGGGTTTAACAAACAAAGAATCAGCGAAAAGTAAATTGTTGATGAATATAATCGATTATGCAAATAGTATAAATAAAACTACTATTTTCTATTCAAAAGATGATCCTGACGCATTTGATGAATTTATACATTTTGCAAAAAAATGTAAATATATTTTTACAGATGAAGAGGGAACGATTGGCAGATATAAAGAAGTTTGCGAAAATAACAATGTATTTTCCTTGCCGTTTTGCATTAATCCGCTTCATAATAATCCGATTGGATCGGGTAGCAAACAAACGGGTGTTATTTTTTCTGGCAGCTGGATGGAAAGATTTCCTGAACGATGTGCGGATCAAATGGAGATATTTGACGGTGTAATTAATAGTGGAAAAAAATTAATTATTGTTGACAGAAATTACAGCTTGAATAATCCAAGATATGTATTTCCAGAAAAATATCATAAATATGTCGTGCCTAATATCGAGCATAATGTATTACAAAAAGTACATAAATTGTATGATTGGTCTATTAATATCAATAGTACTAAAAATAGCATGACTGGTTTTGCCAGTAGAGCATTTGAGTTACAAGCAAATGGTAATTTACTCATTTCTAATTACAGCGTAGGCATGTTTAACATGTTGCCATATATTTTTATTCCTTTTTCTCAGGAAGAAGTGGAATTGCTGTTAAAATCATTTTCTCCTGAAGAAATAGCAGAAAGAAAAGCATTTGGAGTAAGATTTTGTTTAAAAGATGCAACTTGTTACGATAGAATGGCATATATATTATCTTCAATTGGAATGAACAGTGAACTAATACAAAGATCAGTTTGTGTCGTTACTGATAAGATAACAGATAAAATTAAAAAAATGTTTGAAATACAAACATACAAAGAAAAAAATATTATCGAAATCAGCGAATATAACGATAACATTCATGAAGAATATGACATAATATCTTTCTTCGATGAAAATATGCAATACGATATGTTCTATCTTGAGGATATGATTAATGGATTCAAATTTACAAATTGCGATTATATCACCAAAGATGCATATTATATGGAAGACAATTATATAAAAGGCAAGGAAAACAGTTTTGTTAGTATAATTGATAATAAATATCGCACAGTCTTTTGGGCTGATTCGTTTTCGTCAGGACAATTAAAGAATATGACCGGGTCATATAAGATGCCAAACGGATATTCTATAGATAGATTTAATTATAATGCAATTAGGACTATGGAACAGGCAGCAAAAAAAGAAAATAACTATAAAATCAGCGTGATTATTCCGACATACAATAATGGAGATTATTTATATGGGAAAGCATTTGCAAGTTTAAAAAGATGCGGGTTATTTAATGAATTAGAAATAATTATTATTGACGATGGATCAACAGACGGATATACGCCAAATTTAATAAAATACTTATCATCAAAATATGCTAACATTAAATATTTCTTCTTCAATGATGGAGGTAGCGGCTCCGCCTCACGGCCTAGAAATAAGGGAGTAGAAGTTGCAACATGTAATTTAATAACATTTATTGATCCTGACAATGAGGTTAAAAGTAATGCTTATAAAAAAATGTATGATGTTATGATGAAAAATGATAAGTTAGACTTTGTATGCGGAAATATGACGATAGTTGATACAAATGAACAAAACTGGAACTATTATTCATATTTAGCGAATAATAAAAGAGATTATTGCAGAATAGTAGAAAAAAATAAATTCGCCATTTTAAATGGTGACAAAGACATTTTAATTGATTCTAATTTCATGGGCATACAAATGCAGGCTGCAATGGTAAAAAAATCTTTTCTTGTTGCAAATAACTTAAAGCAGGTTGAGCGAGCAGCTGGAGAAGATACTTTATTTGGATGGCAATGGGTTTTAAATGCAAAGTATTTTGGGATATTGAATGAATCAATGAGTATTTACTATGCTGGCCGCAGCGATTCTGTCGTTAATTCAGTAAATGAAAAATTCTTCAAAAGATATTTAGCCATAGAAGAGCCGAGAAAAGAATTGTTACAAGAAAATAATCTGATAGATACATATATGAAAAATCGGTTTTCAAGCTATTTCCTCAATTGGGATTTGAAACATTTGTCTTTAGTATGTAATGAAGATTTAATTTCCGCAGCTCAAGATGTTGAGAAAATGTTTGATATATATAGTTCGTATTATTTAAACGATAATGAAGTGATTAATAAGTTTATTACTTTGTGTAAAGAGAAAAAATATGATGATGCAGTTGAGTTCATTAGAAGAGAAATATAATATGAGGTGGTAAGTATGTTGCTATATAGTGAAAATCAATTTAGAAGCAAGGGGGAGACAATAAAATATCTATTGAGAGAATCTAACAATAAAAAACTTATTGTGATATTTTCAGGGTTTGATACGCCGCCTAAATACCGATATACTCTTACACTAAGGGGCTTCGATATAAACCAGTTATTTATATTAGATGACTTTAAAAATAGAGGAGGGTATTATATAGGACAAGCCCCTAAATTTAATTTTGAATCAGCCACTATTGAATTAATAGAAAAGATTATCAAAGAAAAAAATATTAAAAGATCTGATGTGATATGTGCGGGGAGTAGTAAAGGCGGATGGGCTGCATTGTATTACGCGATAAAATATAACTTTGGATATTCTATTATTGGCGCTCCTCAAATAAAAATAATGACATATTTAAATTTTGTTAATTACACAGATGTAATAGAGAACATGACAGGGGGAGATAAACAATATGTTTCAACAGTGGAAAATCATTTGTTGGATATAATTGAAGATAGTAAAAATCTCCCGGAAATTTTTCTGCAGATAGGCGTGGGAGATGATCATCATTATTATAAACATATTTTACCGTTTATTGATGTAATAAGGAAAAAAGAATATTATAAAAATTTGAATTTAAAAATCGAGAACTATGGGTCCCACAACGATGTTGCAGTTTATTTCCCTCGTTATTTATGCGAAAAAATTATTTATATATTTCCGAGTTTAAAACAATCATTATTTTTTAAAAAAATTCAAATAAATCAAAACGCAAATATGTTTTGCATTTCAGCTGATGCAAACTGTGCAGAAAAATATGCTTTTTATGTTTTTTGCGATGGTAAACTTGTTCATACAGTAGGATATAATAACAGCAATTCACTTCAATATACAGCTAAAACACCTGGTATGTATAAGTTTGCTTGTTTTGCTATTGACAATAAGGGAAATAAAATAAGCAATTATGGGAAAAATTACGAGGTTCATTGATGCAAATGCAAATATAAGGAGTATCTGATGAGAATAAAAAATGTAACAGAATTTTTAGAAGAGAGAGCAGCTGAGTTTCCAAATAAAACTGCCATTATCGATGCAAATGGACACCTTTCATTTAATGAATTTAGGCAATACTCAAGAAAAATAGCAACAGAAGTTATTAAAAATGATATTTTCAGAAGTCCTGTTGTAATTTTCTTGGAAAAAAGTAAAGAAAGTATTGTTGCTTTTCTTGGTGTTGCGTATAGTGGCAATTTTTATGTGCCTATCGATGTAGAAATGCCAATTAATAGGATAAATCTTATTTTAAATAAGCTTAAGCCCAAAATGGTGATTACGAGCAGGAAATATTATGAATTATTTTCAAAGACTAATTATGGCGAAGGATATATTTTTATTGATGATTTGAACTCTTTTGGCATTGATGATGACTTGTTAAAATCTACTATGAAAAAGATGATAGATACAGATTTGTTGTATGTTTTATTTACATCTGGGTCAACAGGAGAGCCTAAGGGTGTATGTATCAATCATCGTTCGGTTATCGATTTTACAGAATGGGTGGGCGATACATTTGAGTTATCAGATAAAGATGTAATCGGAAACCAGGCACCCTTCTATTTTGATAATTCCATTTTAGATATTTATGGGATGATACGAAATGGTGCGACGCTTGATATCATACCACCTGAGCTATTTTCTTTCCCGATGCTTTTACTTAATCATCTAAATGAAAGGCGGATTACTTTTATATTCTGGGTACCATCAGCTTTAAAGTTAGTAGTAAATCTCAGGGCTCTTAAAGAAGTTAAATTGGAGACCGTACAAAAAATTCTCTTTGCAGGAGAAGTAATGCCAAACAAACACTTAAATATATGGAGACAATATCATCCAAATGCGCTTTATGCGAACTTGTATGGTCCAACGGAGATAACTGATGTATGCGCATATTATATCGTTGATAGAGACTTTGACGATGCGGAACCGCTACCAATTGGTCGTCCGTGTGATAATACGGACATAATTGTATTAAACGAACATAATCAATTGGTGGGATGTAATGAGATAGGAGAACTTTGCGTAAGGGGATCTTCTTTATCTCCTGGATATTATAACAATCCTGAAAAAACAAAGCTCTCATTTGTGCAAAACCCGCTTAATAACTTATATCCTGAGATGATTTACCGAACAGGAGATTTAGTTAAATATAATGAAAGAGGGGAAATTATATATATCTCTCGGAAAGATTATCAGATTAAGCACAAAGGTTACCGGATAGAACTTGGTGAAATTGAGAACGCAGCGAATTCACTTGAATATATGCCATTATGTTGCTGCTTATATGATGAGAAAAGAAGCAAGATCATTCTCATTATTGAAAATAATATTGAGAGAGAAACGCTACTAAAAGATTTATCTCGGCTGATTCCTGAATATATGTTTCCAGAACGAATTATAAAAGTAGAAAAAATACCATTAAATTCTAATGGCAAAATTGATAGAAACAAATTAAAAAATGATTTTTTATAATACGAGGAGAGTAGAAATGAGAGAAAAAATTATCAACATACTGTTAGAAATAAATCCTGATATTGAGTTAAATGAAAATATTAACTGGGTTAAAAGCGGATCAATTGATTCTTTTGACATAAGCAATATTGTGATATCTCTTGAAGAGGAATTTAATATTGAAATTAGCGCAAGTGAAATAATTCCCGATAATTTTGCTAATGTTGATTGCTTGCTAAAAATGGTAGAACGAACAATAAATAAAGGTGGAAAAAATGAGTGAATACAATAACGAAGTAAATAATATAAGTACATATGTATCAGGGATAGAAAAGAATGATATTATTTACATTATTTCAGATATCAGCAAGTTGCTTATTTACTGCCGAAAAAATCATATTTCATTTAATCCTACAGAATTTATAAATTCTATTTTGGAAAAGATTGGTCCAAGTGGAACTGTTTTATTCCCGACATTTAATTGGAACTTCCGGGATGGATATAAATATGATTATACAAAATCTTTGTCAAGCATGGGTGGATTGACTCGATATGCTCAAAGGCGCAATGATTTTGTGAGGACACTACATCCAATACATTCTTTTGCTGTATGTGGAAAGTATCAAAAGTATTTAACAAATATTGATCCAAAGAATTCATTTGGCGATGGAACAATTTTTGACTTTATGTATAGGCAAAAAGCCAAAGCCATTGCATTTGGCTTAAATTGCATGGAAGGAATGACTTTTATACATCATGTTGAAAAAATGGTAGGGGTTCCTTTCAGAAAAGATAAGGAATATTCCGGAGTATATGTAGACAAACACGGGGAAGAACTTCATAAAACATATAGCATGTATGCCATTGATAATGATAATTTTGATGTTAAAAAAATAAACAGATTCAGAAAATTTGGAAAGATCGCAGAAAAGGAAGGCGTCGCAGTGACAAAAGAAACAATCGCTGGGCCATGTTCTTTGATTGACTTAGCACAGTTGTATGACCTCATAGAAAGCGAAATAAAAGATAATAATATGAGGAATCTTTATGTTTACAGGAAAAGATAATGAACAAATTAGAATATATTAATAACAAAGATGAATTTGAGCAGATATTATCTTTGACACGAAAAAGAAGCTCAATGACCAATATATCTCCAACACTAAAGCAGTATTACCAACTTATTAAACAGCAAAAATTGTTTTATTTCAGGCAGAATTTGTCCGTTATGTTTTTTGAAAAAAATGATGAATGTTATAAATGTACATTCGTTCTAAATGGTGACGAAATATACATTCCCACTTTGGATAAACCTGTGATTTCATCTGTTATTACAAGAAAAACATCAAACAATGATAAAATTATCAACATAATGAAAGCAATAGGGTTTCAGGAATATATGAAACACGAAAAGTGGAAAGTTACAAATGATAAAATCAAGCATCAATCATCTAATGATAATATTCAGTGTGAATTCGCAAAAGAAGTTCTGGTAAAAGATATATATCATGCGCTACAGATCACTTTTGATACATATACTGAACCAATTCCTTCACAACAAGAGCTTTATGAACTTATAAGCAAAAACCAAATTATTACAGCCATGTCGGATTTGGGGGTCTTAATGGGAACGCTTGTTTTTTCTGTTAAAGACGGCATAAGCAATCTGGAACATATAGTTACATTAGAAGGGTATCGAAATAGAGGGATAGCAAAAACTATGTGCAACTTATGGCTTAATTCTTTGTCGAATGATTGCAACCTATTTACTCTTTGGGTCAGAGAAAACAATATTTCTGCAAAAAAGCTATATGAGTCATTTGGTTTTGTTGATGACGGCCGAATAAGTATAGAATTATTGCTAAAAAAATAAAAAAATGAGAAAAAACAACAATGAACAAACTATTGAACAAGCTCAATATAGCACGAGCAGCACTCAGCAACGATAATATAGTCTGCATTACTTCCGATCTTGACTGGGCATCTGAGTATGCAGCAAGAAAGACTTTTGAATATTTCGATGAAAATAAAGTAAAGGTGACAGCCTTTGTTACAAACCCTAACAAGGCTGTAGAAGAATATGCCAAAACAGGTAAGATCAGACTTGGCATACACCCGAACTTTATGCCTGACAGCAGCCAGGGCGCTAATTATGATGAGGTAATTGATTATTGCCTTAAACTTGTTCCGGGAGCCGACTGCTTCAGAGCGCACAGGTATTACGATGTCAACGATACTATGGACAAGCTCACAAAGCGTGGGATAAAATATGAGTCCAATGTATGCACTTTAATGGATATCGTGCCACCGTTCTTGCATAGATCAAAGACGATCAGCTTTCCTATTTTCTGGGAGGACGGTGCCTTTCTGTACTATTCAGACAGCTTTGATTTTGAATTGATGAAAAAGCAGCTTTTATCTCCCGGACTAAAAGTGATTAACATTCATCCTATGCATTTAATGCTGAATACGCCATATTTCTCATATACAAGGGAAATAAAAGACAGACTTTTAAGGGAAGAATGGAACAACCTGAATGAGGAAAGTATAGAGAAGTTGGCGTATTCCGGAGAAGGGATAAAGAACTATATAGATAAAATAATGCTGACGATACAAAAGAATAACATTAAATCGGCTTTCTTAGAAGACATCTACCAATGGATAATGTCCCTATGACTTTTACGGAGGCAAATCAGTGAAAAATATCAAGACAAAAAAGACAGTTATATTTTTACTCATTGCCATAACCTGTATCTTCTTGATACTATATGCGGCAAACAATGCGGCTTTCGCCACCTCTGGTACAGATCCTGATGTCCCGCAGGACACTCCTGAAACGGGCACCGACCCAGGTGATCAGGAGGAGCCGACAACCCCTCCGGATGAAGGTAATGCTGGTTCGGAAACGCAGCCGGGCAGCGGTTCTCAGACGCAGCAACCCTCATCGGGAGGGGAAAACACGACAGGTTCCGGAAATTCAAACCAGGGTAATTCAAATACAGGCAGTTCCCAGGGATCGTCAGGCACGAGTTCCGGCCAGTCATCTGTTTCCGCATCATCCGGTTCAACCGCAACATCAGGCCAGAACGGCAGTTCATCTGTCCGGACTCAGCAGACTACAGACACACGACTCAGGACACTGACCATAAGCTGCGGACAGCTTATTCCTGAGTTTGACCCGGATATTTACCAATATACCGTATATGTGTCCAGGGACGCAGAGGACAAGTCCTGCGGAACCATGGCCGAAGCTATCAGCCAAAATGTTGATATCACTGCAGAGGGACCTCTTGAGTATGGAGACGAAAGTGTGGAAAAAAGGGTTATCGTATCCGCTGATGATGGCAGCAGGAGCGAATATGTTATAGATGTTCATGTGGTAGAGGATTATGAACTGCTTACGGGAAACACATTATACTCGCCGATGTCCCAGATCGATATTTCGGGATTTCCGGAGGGATTTTCTGTTGTAGACACTGATTTTTCCGATGTTTCATTCCCGTGCGCAGTGTCATCAGACGGGATTCTGCGCCTTATTTGTTTAAGCACAGAGGACGAAGAAGGGGTAGATCCTGTCTGGTACACCCTTAATTCCGATAACAGCCTTGGTTATCCTGCCGAATTGATGACCGTAGACGGCCAGAGTATGATCATCATTTCTTTTGATGGACAGCTTGCGCATGATGATAACGGCTTTCTGATCGTGACAGGAGATGGGCAGGATTTCCTGCCACTGTATGCGCAGGAGGATGGCGATGAAGATACAGTAGGGACGAACAGTCGGGTATTGACTATAGTCTTTGCGTGCATTGCAGCGATATTTGCTGTGGCCTGCGTTTTTCTGATAAGGAACAAAAAGTCATCTAACAGACAGCCTGCTCAGGACAGCCCTCGCTATTTCATGCCATATCTCAAATTAGACGAAGAAGATGAAAAAGAAACGACAAGACACCACAATACCCAATAGCGACAGGAAAAAGATCGAGGAGAAATACATAATGGTCATTTTCCTCGACTATATACGGCGGTTTGCGCCGGATCACGCATTTTCATGGCCCAGGTATTTCTACGAGGAACTGGGCATCTTTGATGTGACCGCATTGGAAAACAGCGCTTTGCGACAGGGATATCTGAGCAAAAAAAGCGGCCGGTATGTATTGACATCAAAAGGTGAAAAATTTGCAGATACATATGAAGACTATCTCAGGTTTTTCGACCTGGCGATAGATCATGTTGATATAAGCGAATTTGAAACGGCAAAAGAAAATATAAAGGGCGACAGACGATTTGAGGCCGTAATGATAACGCTGCTGCTGGGAAAGATAAAGGAGAGTAGAGGAGCCGACGATTTCAGAACTGTAAGGGAATTTCATCTTGAAACGGCAAGACTTTACGAGGCCCTTGAGATGATTCCCCAGGCGGTCTACCACTATCTGTGCTACATATATTTCCGGGTCAGCGGCATTGAATATTATGACAGATTCGTAGAATACATCAACAGAAAGATTTCAAGACAGGAGCTGGCGGACAGCTACAAAGGCGTATACCTCAGCATAGACATCATCAAAAAGATAACAGAACACGGAGACATTTATTATGACGACATGAGCGACAGGGTATTTCAGGAATATCAGCTGACCATGAACCTCTGCACCAGGAAAGATTTTAAAATCCTGATCGGGGATGTGATATCCGGCGAATATAAAAATGTCCCATGGCAGCAGAAATTCAAAGAAAATTACATAAAATTGATGACCGTTGCAGACAAAAAACAGCTTGAAAACCGCTGACTGGTAGACTTTTTCCTGACCATATGATAAAATATCATAGTTGATTAGGAGGATTAAATAAATGGATAAACTTGGCTTAAACGAAATTAGAAAGCTTTTCATCGACTTTTACAAGAGCAAAGGGCATTACGCAGAAAAAAGCGCTTCTCTTATCCCAAAAGACGATAAGAGCCTTTTGATAATAAATTCGGGCATGGCGCCCCTTAAAAAATATTTTGCCGGAGTTGAGACACCGCCTGCAAAGAGGATGGTAACCTGTCAGAAGTGTATAAGGACAGGGGATATAGACAATGTGGGAATAACTGCAAGACATGGCACATTTTTTGAAATGCTGGGAAATTTCTCTTTCGGAGATTATTTCAAGAAAGAATCCCTTTCCTGGGGACTGGAGTTTATGACTCAGTGGCTCAAGATGCCATTTGACAGGATATGGGCTACAGTATATGAGGACGATGACCAGACCGTGGAAATATGGAAAAGCCTGGGCATGCCTGAAGAAAGGATAGTCCGGCTTGGCAAAGACGATAATTTCTGGGAGATAGGCCTGGGACCGTGCGGACCATGCTCTGAACTGTATTTTGACAGGGGAGAGGAATACGGCTGCGGAAAACCTGACTGCAAGCCGGGCTGCGACTGCGACAGGTATCTTGAATTCTGGAACCATGTTTTCACACAGTTTTCCAAAGAAGAGGACGGCAGCTACAGCAACCTTGCACATCCCAACATAGACACGGGAATGGGACTTGAAAGGATGGCCTGCATAATGCAGGGGGTAGATTCCATATTTGATATCGATACTATACGCCATATTCTTGACGGCGTTGTTGAAAAATCGGGAGTAAAGTATACAGACGGACACACAAAGACAGATATTTCCATCAGGATAATCACAGATCATCTGCGCTCCATCACCTTTATGATCGCTGACGGCATAATGCCCAGCAACGAAGGAAGAGGATATGTGCTCAGAAGGCTCCTGCGCCGCGCTGCAAGACACGGAAGGCTGCTGGGCATAAACGGGCCTTTCATCGCAGAGCTTTCCGACAAGGTAATAGAAGTTTCCGGAGAAGCATATCCTGAACTGGTTGAAAAGAAAGAATATATACAAAAGATAATCAGCGTTGAGGAAGCCAAGTTTGCCGCAACCATCGACCAGGGGGAGACCATCATCGGACAGTATGTCGATGAACTGAAAAAAAACGGCAGGGACACCCTTGACGGCGAAAAACTCTTTAAACTATATGATACTTACGGATTCCCGCCTGAGCTGACCATGGAGATCCTCGCAGAAAACGGCATGAAAGCCGACAACAAGGGATTTGAGGAAAACATGTCCCGCCAGAAAGAACAGGCAAGAAGGCTCCGGAAGAACACCGAGTCTGAAGCCTGGAAAGAAGCCAGAAACCTTGCAGGAATCCAAAAAACCGAGTTTACCGGTTATGAAAAGCTTTCAGACCAGGGAACTGTTCTTGCTGTATTCGCTGGCGATGACGACAGGCAGAATGTCCAGATCGTACTTGACAGGACTCCTTTTTATGCTGAGGGAGGTGGTCAGGCTGCCGACACCGGATATATCACTTCATCCGGAGCAAAGGCCCAGGTGCTATCCGTAGAAAAGAGCGACGGCATCATCATCCACAACTGCCGCATGGAAGAAGGAGCTTTCAGCGTGGGCGACAGTGTAAGGACGGCGGTGGATGTCGCTCAAAGGAACTGCACAGCCAGAAACCATACCGCAACTCATCTTCTCCAGAAAGCTCTGAGGGAAGTCCTGGGCACCCATGTCCAGCAGGCCGGCTCATCAGTCAATGAGAATATGCTCAGGTTTGATTTCAGCCATTTTGAGGGTGTTACCGCCGAAGAACTTGATAATATACAAAATATCGTAAATCAAAAAATAAACGAATTCCTGCCTGTTAAAACAGAACAGATGTCCATGGCACAGGCACAGGAAGCAGGAGCGATGGCCCTGTTCGGCGAAAAATATGGCGAGCAGGTAAGGGTCGTCAGCGCCGGAGACTGGTCCAAGGAGCTGTGCGGCGGTACCCATGTGTCAAATACAGGCGAGATAGGCGCATTTATGATAATCTCTGAAAGCGGCATAGCCTCCGGTGTGCGTCGTATCGAAGCTGTAACAGGCACCGGTGTGCTGAAGGCAGCTATGGATTCCCTTAATGTGATCGACAAAGCGGCGGAAACCTTAAAAGCCAACAGGTCCAACATAGTTGACAGGGCAGCGAGCATTTCCGATGAAGTTAGGGCACTGAAAAAAGAAAATGAAGAGTTGAAAAAGGCAGCCATGGGCGATGAGGCAGGCAGGCTTCTTGATACAGCCGAAGAGATCAACGGTATAAAGCTGATAACCAAGGAGTTCGACAATATTTCAGTCAACGAGCTGCGCAGCCTTTCCGACGACATCAAAGCCGAAAACAAGGGCGTGTGCATGGTATTTGCTTCCAACGGCGGCAACAAGGTCACTTTCCTTGTTTCACTGACCGATGATGTGGTACAGAGAGGATATAACGCAGGCAAGATGATAAAAGAGATCGCTGCGGCCACCGGAGGAGGAGGCGGCGGAAAGGCTGACATGGCCCAGGCCGGAGGAAAGGACCCTTCAAAAATTAATGACGCCTTTGCTGTTGCTAAAAAACTTTTATCGTAGTATAATCTAATCATTAGGTGTTTTATAAATAGGATTGTAGTTTTGACATGTTTAGAAAGGGATAATATGGAAAAAAGTACGAAAATGTTTGACTCTTTCAAGGCACAAAAAACCAACAAGCAGATAATCAAAGAAGTTTATAACTGCCTTGAAGAAAAGGACTATAATCCCATCGACCAGCTGGTCGGATATATCATATCGGGAGATCCGTCATACATCACCAGCTACAACAATGCCAGGGCTCTCATAAAGAGCGTTGACAGGGATGAACTGGTGGCCGAGATGCTGCGGGCATATATTTCAGAGGACTGAACATATGCCTTAGCGCAGCAGGATCTTGCTGCGGCTTTGATCATGGCCGGGAAACAGCGAGATGGTTTTTTGCTGCGCCCGCAATCTGATCTTACCGGACATTTGATGTGAATAATATTGCTCTGTATTGCCGGATGCTGTGTATGCGTCCGGCTTTTTAAAGACTTTTTTGCACAGGAGACAAAAAAATGAGGAAAATGGGCCTTGATGTAGGTGACAAGACTGTTGGTATAGCCGTATCCGATGAACTGGGATATACCGCCCAGGGCATAATGACCCTTGAAAGGGTAGGGATAAGAAAAGATACCGGCAAGATAATAGACATGGTAAAGGAATACGGCTGCGATACCGTTGTTATAGGCCTGCCCAAGAATCTTAACGGTTCTGACAGTATACAGACCGAAAAGGTGCGGGAATTCAGGACTATGCTGGAAAACAAGATGAGGAGCACCGGGATGAAAGACATAAAGATCGTATGGCAGGATGAGAGGCTTACGACGGTCATGGCTGAGCGGGTGCTCATTGCAGCAGATGTTTCCAGATCCAAGAGAAAAAAAGTCATAGACAAGCAGGCCGCCGTGATCATATTGCAGAGTTATCTTGATGGTATGATAAAATAAAACAATTTTGCTTGCAATGCAAATGCAGCCATGGAAGCTGCTGAAAAGGAGGAGGATCTCTACGGCCCATTTGAATCGGTGGATGAACTGATGGAGGCTCTGAATGCCTAAAACGGAATTTACAGGACAAAGAACTTCCGGCGAGATATAGAGATCATGCATTACAAAATTCAAAAGCATATGAAGGAATGCGAGAATGCCATATTGAACCGGATTGGTTATTGATATATAAAACTGAAAAAGATATGCTTATTTTGAAGCTTATCCGTACAGGTACACACAGTGATCTTTTTTAAGAGATGGAAGATAGGGGCGGTAATCATAGACGATTCCGCTTCTTTTGAAAGATAAATAACTATTCCTAAAATCATAATTTTGGGAATAGTTAATACATAAAAAAAGAAGACCGCCCCAGCGCAGCCTTCTCCGATGATGTAAGCTTCATATCATCCGCCAATAAGAAAATCAAGGATATTCATGCCGTCATCATTATTTCCCCTGTAAAGTTCGGTGTATCCGCAGTTTGTACAAGTCACCGTGTAAAACTTTTTATTCTGTATGTCAAACAGTTTTGCAAAGTTTCCTCCGGTAGCCTGGAACTGATCTGTTTCATAACTGGTGCTGCCGCATTTTGGGCATACATATTGAATCTTATCCATTTTTGCCATATCCCTTTCTCTTTTTTATATTTTTATTTTACCATATCTTTTACCGGAAACCAACCAGAAAAATGAGGCTCTATTTTGCGTTTTAAGCGATTTTTTGGGAATATCCCAGGCATCTATACCTTGCGTATGCGTGATGGAAAATATTCAAATCGAGCGAAGTTCCTGCGATTGTATGATATATACGAAAAAATCCGGCAAACGGCATTCAGGTCCAGAAACCGGGCCTACTGGCAGCGTATGGCATATGGGACTAATAAACAGGAACCTTGATAGTCATGCCGGCATACAGCTCTGAAGCTGAAATATCATTTATCTGACATATTTCATGTATGGCTGAGCGGATATCCTGGCTGTTGTCCGTGTACCGGCCGGCAATGTCCCACAGTGTATCGCCGGATTGTATCCTGATCTCTTCATACTGCGGTACGGTCAGGCTGCTGGCTGTGCTGAAGCCAAGGGCAAAGTTGGCTAGTATGGTGATAAGTATTATGGTCAGCGTTACAAAGCATGTAAATCTTGTCCTGCTTTTGATCCTGTATGTCTTTGTCATGGCGCATCTCTCCTTTTCAACCCGTTCAAACAAGTGTTCTTTTCTATAATATATCAGAATAAATGTTCGGAGTCAATGATTTTTTGAACATTTGTTCGGTTTTTTGTTAAGATTCCGATAAGCTTTTGACATATCTGTCACAAACCAATCACATTTTACTCAAAAACGATTGTATTTCATCAAGCACATCGTTATAATAATGTCAGAGGTTAAAATATCGTATATTGTAAGAAGGAGGATTTATTTATGAAGAGCTTAAAGCACAGGTCCTTTTGGATCATCGGATTGGCTTTACTCATAGCGGCATGTTGTCCCCTCTTTGCATTTGCGGCAGAAGAAGCTGCCGAACCGGTCCTCTACGGTACCTTCTGGTCTCTGATACCTCCGATCATAGCTATCGCATTGGCTCTGATCACAAAGGAAGTATACAGTTCCCTCTTTATCGGTATCGTGATAGGTGGTATACTTTATTCCTACGGTTCGACAGACTACAATATGTTTGAGGGTACATTCAGACATGTTCTCTATGACGGAATTATTGCTAACCTTTCAGACAGTTACAATGTTGGTATACTGGTGTTCCTGGTAATGCTGGGTATCATATCTGATGAACAGATCAGGCGGTTCTGCGGCCTTCGGAAGATGGGCAAAGAACCATATCCATTCGAGGATAGGCGCTCAGCTTGCCACCATCGTTCTCGGTGTCCTGATCTTTGTTGACGACTACTTTAACTGTCTGACAGTAGGAAGCGTAATGCGTCCTATAACAGAAAGTCACAGAGTGTCTAAAGCAAAACTGGCATACCTGATCGACGCTACCGCCGCTCCGGTATGTATCATCGCTCCTATTTCATCCTGGGCAGCGGCAGTCAGCGGATTCGTAGGCGAAGGTCAGGGATTCAAGGTGTTTATAAGCGCTATCCCTTACAACTACTATGCATTGCTGACGATCTTCTTCATGGTGGGCATCACCCTCATGAGGATAGACTACGGCCCGATGAGAAAGCATGAAGAAAACGCCATTCTTTATAACGATATCTATACTACCCCTGAACGCCCTTATGCAGAAGCGGAAGCCGAAGCCAACAACGATGAGGGAAAAGGCAAAGTAATAGACCTTGTTATTCCTGTAATAATACTCATTGTTTTCTGTATAGCAGGAATCATGTATTCTGGCGGATTCTTCCACGGTGAAAACGGATTTGTTGACTCCTTCGCCAACAGTGACGCGGCACAGGGACTGTCTCTTGGAAGCACCCTCTCTCTGATCGTGATAGTTATCTATTATCTCATCAGAAAGAACATAAGCTTTAAAGATCAGATGGACTGCATTCCTGAAGGCTTTAAGGCAATGGTAGCCGCAATCCTGATCCTGACACTGGCATGGACGATCAAGACTATGACAGACAGCCTCGGCGCAGCCGACTTCGTTGCCGAACTTGTAAAATCAGGAGCAGAAAGCTTCATGAACTTCCTGCCGGCGGTAGTATTCCTTGTAGGCTGCGGACTGGCTTTTGCCACCGGAACATCATGGGGTACATTCGGAGTACTTATCCCTATCGTTATGGCAGTATTTGAAGGATATGACCCTCAGATGGAGATCATCTCCATTTCAGCTTGTATGGCTGGCGCTGTAATGGGCGACCACTGCTCACCTATTTCCGATACGACCATCATGTCATCTGCGGGAGCACAGTGCTACCATATAAACCATGTAAATACTCAGATACCATATGCGCTCACAGTTTCTGCTGTCAGTGTTGTATGTTATGTGATAGCAGGATTTGTTAAGAATGCTGCCATCTCACTCATCATCGCCTTTGCGCTGATGTTCCTGACCCTTCTCGTGCTCAGGAAAATATTCGGTGCTGATGATAAAGTGCCGGAAGAAGCATAAAAGTTGTGTTATTCAAACTCTCTATATACATATTTTAACTTCAGTATTATTTATGAGCCGCCTGATCTACCAGGCGGCTTTTTGGGGGATTTTTTAAATGAGAAGCAAAACAAGAAATAAAAAAGTGAATATGACTGTGATCATCGTACTTATGGCAGCCGCTGCGGTACTTCTTGCAGCAATTTTCATACTGAGCAGAGGGTCTGCCTCAAAAGATCAGACATTTACCGTAAGCGGGCAGATGGCGGTCAAACTTGATGGGGGCTTTGAAAAGATGTCAGATACTGAACAGATGATAGCTGGAGGCCAGTTTACCATCTTTGATATAGATTTTAACAGTCCTTTTGAAAACTGTGTAGTCATAGGAGATTCAGTCACAGAGGGGCTGAGCGCATACGGACATTTGGATGAAGATAAAGTATTCAGCAAGATCGGAGGTTCTGTTTTAAACAGTGAAGATGAACTGCCGCAGGCGGCAGCTACAGCTCCTGAGGCGGCATTTTTCTCGTTCGGTGCCAATGAAATGGGCATGTTCAGCGGAGATGAAGAACTGTTCACTTCAAGATACCAGGAATTTATAGAAAAATTCATGGAACTGTCCCCTTCCACAAAGATATATGTCAACTCCATCTCAAAACCGTCAGAAAGCAGGATAGGATCCGGTGGATACTTCTACAAATGGCAGGACTTTAACCAGGCCATTGAAGAAATGTGCGGCAGGATAGGTGCAGAATATATTGATAATACATATATACTCATTGAACATCCTGATCTTTATGCAGGAGATGGCATACATGTGTCCTCAGACTATTATCCGTATTGGCTGATGCATATGGCTTCACAAGCACGGCTTTGGTAGCTGGGAAATAAATAAAGGGGGTTATTCGCTTATCTTATCATATGCCTTGTCAAGGAACTGGTTGATTTTTTTTCTGAATACGATACACAGGACAAATGCAGCCACAGCGATCACGCCCAGGGCGATCATGCCGAAATATTCGCCTTTGTTCCACATGCTGCCTATCATGATGCTGCCCATCATTCCCGGAAGCCTTCCCGTGAGAGACAAAAGGATAAACGGTTTGAACTTCATTTCAGAAACCCCGGCAGCATAGCTGACAACATCTTTTGGCAGGCCCGGTATCAGATACAAGATAAATACGATCATATAGGCCCGCTTGGAATTGAGCTTCTGCACATACTCGTGGGTCTTTTCTCTGCCGAAGAAAAGGTGTACAAAATCTCTTCCCAGCATTTTTGCAAGATAAAAAGACAGAGTAGTGCCTATGAAAGCTCCGCAGATGGAAAACAGCAGCGCAGGGAAAAAAGAATACAGGTATCCGGCAGCAAACTGAAACACCTGCCCCGGAATCACACTTATGACTATCTGCAGGACCTGAAGTCCTATATATATAGGTACAGACTCCCACTTATACCGCTGCAGATATGCTACCACATCGTCGAACCCTTCAAACTGCTTGAGCCAGTCACCCTGAAAAAAGTAAATATAAAGCGGTATTCCTGCAACGATGGCGATAAGCAGCAATATCTTTAATACGGATATTATGACTTTTCTCTTATTATCATGCTTGAGATTATCTATTCCCATTTCCAGCACCCCTCAGATCATAAAGAAATATGACCTTTTTTCAAAAGTGAATCGACCGATTTGATAACGCCGAATTTTGAATGTTCATAAGTCAGTCCCCCCTGAAAGTATACATTGAAAGGCTCCCTCATTGGAGCATCGGCGCTCAGTTCTATTGATGAACCCTGTATAAAGGCTCCTGCAGCCATTATCACCTGTGAATCATAACCGGGCATGTCCCATGGCAGCGGAGTTACATGGGAATCCACCGGAGCAGCTGCCTGAATGGCCTGGCAGAATGTTTCCAAAGCCTGAGGAGTCCCAAGCTTTACCGCCTGTATTATATCGCTCCTTTCATCATCAGGTTCAGGGCAGACATCAAATCCCAGCATTTTATATACCTGGCCGCACAGTATCGCACCTTTTACTGCACCGTTGACAACTTTTGGCGCCTGAAAGAGTCCCTGGAGCATGGTCCGTGTCTGACCGAATGTCAGGCCACACTCCCCTCCTATGCCGGGACATGTCATCCTGTACTGGATCTTGTCGATCAGATCCGCCCGCCCGGCCACATATCCGCCTGTCAAAGCAAGGCCGCCGCCTGGATTTTTTATAAGAGAACCGGCTATCACATCAACTCCCGCATCTGTTGGTTCATATATGTCGAGAAACTCACCATAACAGTTATCGGCCATGGTGATTATATCAGGGTCCATCTCTTTTACTGACTGTGCCCATTGTTTTATCTGGCCGATGGTTATGGCCTTTCTCCATGCATAACCTGTAGCACGCTGGGCGCAGACCATCCTGGTCTTTGGAGAAATGGCCTCCTTTATCCTGTCAAGGTCCATGCTTCCATCAGGGCACAGATCAACCTGCTTATATGTCACTCCGTAATCCTTGAGAGAACCCTTGCCCTCCCCTCTTATGCCTATGACCTCTTCAAGGGTATCGTATGGTCCGCCTGTACAGTAGATGAGCTCATCGCCTGGCCTTAATATACCCATGAGAGTTATGGCGAGGGCATGGGTGCCGTTTACTATGTTGGGTCTTACAAGAGCGCTGTCAGTATGAAATACATCAGAATATATCCGCTCTATGGCATCACGGCCGGGATCGTCATAGCCGTAACCTGTGTTCCAGCCGAAATGCATGTCTTTCAGTCCGTTTCGCTGCATGGCGTCCAGGACTTTATACTGGTTGTATGTCATTATATCGTCAAGCCGGGAAAACATAGGGCTGATGGCAGCTTCTGCCTGAGCGGAAAGCTCAAGTACCCGCGGATCGATATTGAATTTTTCTTTTAAAAACTTATCTGTTCTATCCATTTATTTTTCTTTCCTCTCTTCTTCCCATTCCATGCCTTTTACAAGGTCACGCTTTACATTGGCTTTCTGTCTTGCGTAAAGCTGAGTCGTGGTGACCTGTTCATGGTCAAGGAGTGCAGCCACATCATATATTGAATTACCACGGCCTATCAGGCTTGTGGCCGCTGTTGCCCTGAGTTTATGCGGGCTGTATCCAGCTTTTCTGGAGGTGTTAAGGGCGATCGAAGTATATTTTTTTACCAGGTCCCTTATCTGTCTTTCGGTCATTCGTCTGCCCTGCAGAGAAAGGAAAAGCGCATCTGTGTGTCCGTCCTGTATTTTTTCTTCATGAGGCCTTTCCCGGTCTATATAATCTCTTACCACTTCGGTGGCAGAAATGTTAAGGGGCATTATTGATTCCTTCCCTCTTTTCCTGTATATCTTAAATTCTCCTCTGCTGAAATTAAACGAGGATACATTCAGCTGCTGCAGTTCAGAGAGCCGCAGGCCATAAGTGAGGAACAGGATCAGTATGGCCTTGTCTCTGAGCCTGGTCTTCTCCCAGTATGACCTTTCGTGGGCTGTAAGTCCTGTTCCAGAAGTGACTGCATCAAGCATTATCATCACTTCATCGTCCTGGAGCGCCTTGATCTCCTTTTCTCCGGGCTTAGGAACCCTGATAGGGTCAAAACCGTCGGTTATGTTCTTTTCGATCAGGCCGTCACGATAAAGGTATTTGAACAGGACCGACACGGAAGATTTCTTTCTGGCAAGGGTCTTGTTGGCGTTTTCGTACATGTATACGGCGTTTTTAGTCTCAACTTTATATTTCCGGCAGTAGTCGATGAACATGTTTACATCCACTGCCTGAACGCCATTGAGATCCTCTGCTGTGATCTGCGTCAGATCTTTTGCCCTGGTAAGATCTGTCTCTTCCATCAGATAATTGAAAAAGAACTTTATGTCGTGAAGATAAGCCAGCCTTGTCATGGGCAGCACATTTCCTTTTAAATACGCAAAATAGCCCCTCAGGAATTTTGGAAGCTCTTTTTCAATGGATTCGCATTGTATATATATGTCGTTTTCTTTTTTGACCACATTGTCGGGCCTGTCGCTCTTGTTGTGGATCTTTATCTGTTTCTGAGCCATTGTATCATTACCTCTGCAGCCTGTTCGTCGTTTGTGTAGCTGCTTATGTTGAGCCATTTTGCCTCTTTATATCTTTTGAACCATGTGATCTGCCGCTTGGCAAAATGGCGGGTATTTTTTTTGATAAGGTCTATCGCTTCATCTTTGTCATAATTTCCGTGGAAATAGCCGATTATTTCCTTATATCCTATGCCTTTCATGGAAATATCATCTTCAGTGAGGCCTTTTGACATAAGACAGTCCACTTCTTCAAAAAGACCTTCCTGGACAAGTATGTCCACTCTTTTATTTATTCTATCATATAATTCTTCGCGGTTGCGTGATAAAATGATTAAATTTATGTCGTAATCCTTACATTTTGATATACATTCTCTGAAGTCTCTTATGTTATGGCCTGTTAAAGCCCCTTCCAGCGCTCTTATCACCCGTTTTACATTGTTTTGATGTATCCTTTCCGCTGCGTCCTGGTCAAGTTCTTCCAGCCTGCGGTGAAGGGCTTCAGGGCCATTGGCCCTGGCTTCTTCTTCCAGCTCCAATCGCAGCCGGTCGTCCCGGTCTGCTCCGCTGAAATCCATGTCATATATCAGTGTGTTCAGATATAGCCCGGTCCCACCGGATATTATGGGAAGTTTTCCACGCGAAAAGACCTCTTCGATAGCTTCCTTTGCCATCTTCTGATACATGGCGGCAGAAAACGGCTGAGAAGGGTCGATCACATCCACAAGATGATGTACAGCCTGGGCCATTTCTTCAGGCGTGGGCTTGGCGCTGCCGATGTCCATGTACCTATAAAGCTGCATGGAATCACAGGAAATTATCTCCCCGTCCAGGGCTCTTGCAGCTTCTATGGCGAATTTGGTTTTTCCCACGGCCGTCGGGCCGGCTATTACTGCTATCTGTCTGTTCATCAGGCTCGTTTAAACAACCTTTCAATTTCGTATTTGGACAGTTTTATGAATGTAGGCCTGCCGTGAGGACAGCTGAAAGGATTGATACATCTTTTCAGGTCTTTTATAAGGGCTGCTGCTTCTTCTTCCGAAAGCCTGTCTCCCCCTTTTACGGCAGATTTGCAGGAGCGCATTATCAGTTTATCTATGACAACTTTGTTGCGGCCGGCGAATTTTTCTCCGGCGCCGTCGATGAAATCTTTGAGAAAATCTTCTGCCTCGCCAATCTCCATAAATGTAGGTATCTCAGATACTCTGTAGCTGGTCTGGCCGAAGTTTTCTATGGTAAATCCCATGTTATCAAGGAGAGGCGCCCATCTGTCCTCGCTTTCCGCAGCTGACACATCAACATTCATCAGTATGGGCATGAGCAGCGGTTGTCTGAGCTTTTCCCCGGCTTCGTACTGGCTGACCAGCTTTTCATAGAATACCCGCTCATGGGCAGCGTGCTGGTCGATAAGGTAAAAGTTGTCTTCATCTACAGCCATGATATAAGTATCGAATATTATGCCCCTCAGGGTCAGGTCATCGAAGTCGAAGGGCCTTATCACAGGCGGGTCGATGATGACGGAAAGATCCTGCTCCGGTTCCATGACGGGGGTCTCTACCGGAGCATCCTGCTGAGGAAATACCATATGAGGCGTTTCTATAACCGTTTCCGGCGGCCGAGCAGCAGGCTCGGCAGATACGGCAGTTTGACCGTCAGCCCTTTGGGTTGTTGACATAATATTTTTATAGACGATTTGTTCTTCTTTTGCCATATGACCTTCAAAGCTGCCCTTATCCCGGAAGATATTTGCAGCTCTGACTACAGCGCCCCTTGTGCCAAGAGCCTTTTTTACCGCCTCGGAAATAAAGTTTTCCGTTTCTTTTTCCCTGTTGAACCTGACCTCTTTTTTATTTGGGTGTATGTTCACATCAAGGTCCCCTGCGTCTACATCCAAAAACAGAAAAGCCACCGGATGTCGGCCTTCGAAGAGTCTTTCCCTGTACCCCTCCGCAAGGCCCCTGTCCATGACCCTGCTGTTTATGACTCTGCCGTTTACGAAGAATATCTGACCGCTGCGGCTGGTCCGGGACATGGCCGGAGTTGAAATATAACCTTTCAGGGACATATTTCCCTCCCTCATGTCCACCGGTATCATATCTTTGATGTTTATGCTGGGAAATATCCTGGCTATGATGTTGAGCCGGTTTCCGTCCCCTGTGGTAGAAAACAGGGTGTTTCCGTTGTTGATCAGTCTGAAGGAGATATGGCTGTAGGCGAGAGCCATCTGAGAGATCAGATCTATTATCATGGAACTTTCAGCTCCGTCGTTTTTCATAAATTTGAGACGGGCCGGCGTATTGTAGAACAGGTCGGTGACTATAAAAGTAGTTCCGTCGGGACAGCCGGTACGGTTATCAGAGATGATCTGGCCGCCGTGGATTATCAGTCGTGTGCCTGTCTTTTCATTTTTCGTCTTGGTCAGCAGCTCCGTCCTGGTGACGGCGCATATGGAGGCAAGGGCCTCTCCTCTGAACCCGAGGGTTTCTATGGCATCCAGGTCGGCGGCCTGCCGGATCTTGCTGGTAGCATGGCGCAGAAAGGCCTTTTCTGTATCCTCCGCCGGTATGCCGATACCATTGTCGGTGACCCGGATATAGGATTTTCCGCCTTTTTTGATCTCTATTACTATGCTGGTGGCTCCTGCGTCTATGGAGTTTTCCACCAGCTCTTTGACTATGGATACGGGCCTTTCGATGACTTCTCCGGCCGCTATCTTGTCTGCCGTCTGTTTATCTAATATCCTGATCATCTATGGTTCCTTTTAATTCTTCAAGTATTCTTATGGCCTGGGACGGTGTGATCTCCATAATGTCTATTGACCGTATCTTTTCACGGATCGGATCGTATTCCCCGCCGGAAAACAGAGAGATCTGAGTTCCCTGATCGTCATCGGCCGCCTTGTCCGCATGGTTTTGAGACGGAGCTGTGAGCTGGCCTTTTTCCAGATCAGCCAGTTTTTCTCTTGCCCGTGCGAGCAGGGATTCAGGTATGCCTGCCAGCTTAGCCACATGGATCCCGTAGCTGCGGCTGGCTGAGCCTTCCACTATCTTGTGCAGGAAGATGATATTGCCGTATTCTTCGGCCACATCTACATTGAGGTTTTTCAGCCCTCTTATCTGTTCTTCAAGAACTGTCAGCTCGTGGTAGTGGGTGGCAAACAAAGTCCTGATATGGGTGTTTTTGTTGCAGAGATATTCGCATACGGCCCAGGCTATGGAAAGACCGTCGTATGTGCTTGTCCCCCTGCCTATCTCGTCCAGGATGATGAGGCTGCGAGGCCCTGCCGAGTTGAGTATGTAGGAAAGCTCGCTCATTTCCACATAGAAAGTAGACTGGCCTTGTGCCAGGTTGTCAGAAGCGCCTATCCTGGTAAATATCCTGTCGACCACTCCTATCTTTGCTCTTTCACACGGTATGAAACATCCGGCCTGGGCCATGAGCACCAGCAGGGCCGTCTGTCTCATATATGTGGATTTGCCGGCCATATTGGGGCCCGTGATGAGCAGCAGGCTCGCGTCCCTGTCGTCCAGATAAGTATCGTTGGATATGAAAAGCCCATTGTCTATGGTCTGTTCTATGACCGGATGGCGGCCTTTTACTATGGAGATCTCCATGGAATCGTCGATGTCCGGGCGCACATAACCGTTTTTTTCGCTCACATATGCAAAAGAACAGAGCACATCCAGCCGGGCCACTGCGTCAGAGGTCTCCTGTATCCTGCCGATGAACCCCTGGATATATTCTCTGAGGGATGTGAATATTTCGTATTCTTTCTGATTTATCTTGGCTTCTGCATTGAGGACCAGGTTTTCCATGTCCTTCAGTTCGGGGGTGATGAACCTTTCCGCATTGGCCAGAGTCTGTTTTCTTATATAATTATCGGGTATCTGGTCATAAAAAGATCTGGTCACTTCCAGATAATATCCGAATACCCTGTTGTATCCTACTTTTAGATTCCTGATTCCGGTCCGCTCCCTTTCGGCGGCTTCCAGGCCTGAGATCCACGCTTTGCCGTCCTTGATGGAATCTTTCAGCTCGTCCAGCTCTTTGGAAAAACCGGTCCTGATGAGTCCTCCCTCCTTGATGGAAAAAGGCGGTTCTTCTACTATGGCGTCGTTTATTCTGTCGCAGACCTCAGTCAGAGGGTCTATATCGCTGTCGATATTTTTTAAGATATGGCTGCGGGCATAGCCGAGAGCATCTTTGATGTCAGGAAGGAGGCTGATGGAATTCCTCAGGGCGATCATATCTTTTCCGTTGGCGTTTCCGGAGGCTATGCGGCCTGACAGTCTTTCAAAGTCGTAAATCCCTTTGAGGGCTTCTTTGATATTGTTCCTTATTATGATCTGGCTGTAGAGCTCCTCTACCCCGTCCAGCCTGTCGTTGATAAGAGCCGGATCGTTGAGCGGTTCCCGTATCCACTGTTTCATCTTACGGCTTCCCATGGCTGTGTGAGTCTTGTCAAGGACTCCCAGCAGAGAACCGTCGGTCTTTTTTTCGTATAATGTTTCTGTAAGCTCCAGATTGCGCAGAGTTGCCTTGTCCAGGGCCATCCTGGACCCGTTTTCAAAGGTCCTGAGCCTGGTTATCTGTTTGAGGCTGTGCTTCTGGGTCTCCAAAAGATAGCCCAGCAGAGCGCCCAGAGCCGGGACCTGCAGACCGCTTTCTTCAATACCAAGAGCGGTGACAGAGAGGCAGTTAAACTGTGCCCTGAGGGCTTCCATGGCTCCTTTTCGGGCAAAGAATTCATCCGTGACTACATTGATATAGGCTCCCGTGATCTGCCGGATATCATCTAAAGGAAAATTGTCCGCAAAGCTCTGGGATATGATGATCTCCCGCGCATTTATCCGTACCAGCTCGTTTATGAGAGAGTCGTATATGTCCCTGTCGTCCTTGTATTCAGCCGCAGTCAGCTCTCCTGTGGAGATATCGCAGTAAGCTATGGAAAAGCCCTCGGCTTCCCTTTCCGTATAGATGGCTGCCAGATAGTTGTTCTCTGTTTCGGCCAGCATGGACTGGGCTGTCACCGTGCCGGGAGTGACTATCTGGATAACTTCCCTGTTGACTATACCTTTGGCACTGGCCGGGTCTTCTGTCTGCTCACAGATGGCGACCTTGTAGCCTTTATCCACCAGCTTTGCTATATAGCTTTCCGCTGAATGGAAAGGGACTCCGCACATGGGAGCCCTTTCCTGTAAACCGCAGTTTTTACCTGTCAGCGTTAATTCTAATTCTCTGGCGCCTAATTTGGCGTCGTCGAAGAACATCTCGTAGAAATCCCCCAGCCTGAAAAACAGTATGCAGTCTTTGTAGTTCTCTTTGATCTTTAGATATTGTTCCATCATCGGGGATAATTTCATAGTATGTCTTCCTTATCGTATCCTTGATTAAATGTATGTAAAACGCAAAACTATCTGTTGTTGTAAGCCTTGATACCTTCTTTTATGATGTTGATACCGGCTTTCATGTCTTCGGCATTGAGTACATAGGCTATACGCATATCGGACTGGCCTACTCCCGGAGTTCCGAAGAATCCGCCTGCAGGAGCGAACATGACTGTCTCTCCGTTCACATCAAATTCGGTGAGCAGGAACATGAGGAAATCTTCGGCGTTGTCTACAGGCAGTTGAGCTGTGATGTAGAAAGCGCCTTCAGGAACGCCGTATTTGATACCTTCGATCTCGTTGAGAGCTTCAACGGACACATTTCTCCTGTGTTCGTATTCTTTCTTGATGTCGTCGAAGTATGACGGATCAAGGTTGTAGAGAGCGGCAGCTCCGATCTGGTCGATGGTCGGGCAGCAGAGTCTTGCCTGAGCCAGTTTCATCAGATTGTTCATCAGTTCTTCGTTCTTGGAGGCTATGGAGCCTATCCTTGCGCCGCATGCAGAGAACCTTTTGGAAACTGAGTCAACGATGATCACATTCTGCTCTGCTTCTTTGAAGGAACCGAAGGTGGTCATTTCTTTTCCGTCGTATACGAATTCTCTGTATACTTCGTCGGCGATGATGAACAGGTCGTTCTCCAGGGCGATGTCAACGATGAGCTTCATCTCATCTCTGGTCAGGACTTTTCCTGTAGGGTTGCCCGGATTGATGATGCACATGGCTTTGGTCTTAGGGGTGATGACCTTTTCTATCTTTTCTCTTACGGCATACTGATAGCCGTCTTCAGCTGTAGTCGGAATGGCTACAACCTTTCCGCCGGCCTGGCCTACAAAGGTCTTATAGTTGGTGTAGAAAGGCTCTGCCATGATGACCTCGTCGTCCGGGTCGAGGATTGCTGTCATCAGCATGTTGATGGCTTCTGAACCGCCGTTGGTGACGAGCAGGTCCTTAGTCTCAAAGTCAAGACCTATCCTCTTGTAATATCCTGCAAGAGCATCCAGCAGTTCTGCAACACCGTGGGAATTGGCGTAAGCAAGAACTTCTTCGTCATAATTCTTTACAGCATCGAAAAATGCCTGCGGAGTCTTGATGTCAGGCTGACCGATGTTCAGTCCATAAACTTTTTTGCCGGCTGCTCTGGCAGCATCTGCGTATGGAACAAACTTTCTGATAGGCGAAAGTTCCATAGCCTGTACTTTTTTTGATAGTTTCATGTCTGTCTCCTTTGTTTTACTAATACTTTCTTTTATTCCAACTCCTCGTGGGAGGCGTCGACGATTTTTTCGATCTGCTCGTGGCTGATGGCCGCCTCAGCGGTCTGGGATGTTTTTCCGTCGATATAGAGCAGAAATTCGATATTGCCCTTGGCTCCGGTCACAGGGCTGAATGTCAGGCCCACCGGAGCGAGTCCGTTATCTAGTGAATATTTTATCACATTTTCTATGACTTGTATATGGACTTTTCTGTCTCTTACGATGCCTTTCTTTCCTACCTGCTCCCGGCCTGCCTCAAACTGAGGCTTTATGAGGCACACCATCTTGCCCCGGTCTTTGAGCATTTTGGCGGCCACCGGAAAAATATGCTTCAGTGAAATGAAAGACACATCTACGCTTATAAAGTCCAGCGGGTCAATGGCGGCAGTGTCTATATATCTTATGTTCTGCTTTTCCATATTTACCACCCTGCAGTCATTTCTAAGCTTATAATCCAGCTGGCCGTAACCCACATCCACGGCATATACCTTTTGGGCGCCCTTCTGGAGCATACAGTCGGTGAACCCTCCTGTAGAAGCGCCTATATCCATGCAAACGGCCTGTTCCAGGTGAAAGTCCCAAAGTTCCATGGCTTTTTCCAGCTTCAGTCCTCCCCTGCTCACATAGGGACAGAGGTTTTCCTTTATGGTGATCTGGGCGTCCGTGTCTATCATGGTGCCGGCCTTGTCGCTGATCTGGCCGTCTACATATATGAGCCCGGCCATGATGGACGCTTTGGCTTTTTCTCTTGAGGGGAACATGCCTCTCTCTACCAGTAGGGTATCAAGCCTGTTTTTCAACTTCCTCACATATCCTTTCTGCTATACTCTCCGGAGTAAGACCATATCTTTCAGAAAGCTGGCTGCATGTCCCCTGGGGTATGAAATCGTCCGGCCAGCCCAGTTCCATGACCCTGATATTGGAACCGGCCAGCTTGGAAGCCAGCTGAGCGCCGAAGCCTCCGGCGACGGAATTATCTTCTATGGTAACGATCATATCAGGCTGGCTTTCGCTTTCTGACAGAGGAGAAATGTCCAGAGGTTTTACTGTAGCCACATCAACCAGGCCGGCCTCTATGCCCTTGTCCGCCAATATGTTCCGCACCTGCTGGCCGCAGGAAAACATATTGCCGCAGGCCCATATATCTATGTTAAATGCACCCTTTCCGCTGCATATTCTGATATTCTTTCCGTCAAATGTTGACATAATTTTTTTATTGTATTCTGCTGCCCCTTTAGGGTATCGGATGGCTGCAGGCCTGCCAAGATTTAGAGCGTAATCCAGCATGGAAGAGAGCTGTGTTCCGTCTTTTGGTGTTAATATGGTCATACCCGGTATGGTTGCAAGATATGAGAGATCATAATTACCGTGGTGGGTCTCTCCGTCAGCGCCCACACATCCTGCCCTGTCAATGGCAAAGACCACCGGCAGCTTTTGAAGGCATACATCCTCCATGATCTGGTCATAAGCTCTTTGCAGAAAAGACGAATATATGCAGACAACCGGTTTCATTCCTTCTTTTGCAAGTCCGGCTGCAAAAGATACCGCATGTTCTTCCGCTATGCCCACATCGAAAAACCTGTCTGGATACATGGTGGAAAAATCATCCAGTCCTGTACCCTCACACATGGCCGCAGTGATCGCCACGATCTTTTGGTCATCAGATGCTTTTTCGCACAGCAGTTTGCCCATGAGGGATGAAAATGAATAACCTTCGGATTTATTGAGCAGAGCGCCGGTCGTCGGGTCGAAGGGACCTATCCCGTGGAATTTGCCAGGATCTTTTTCGGCATTTTTATAACCTTTTCCTTTCTTTGTCAGCACATGGATAAGGACCGGTTCGTTCAGTGACCTGGCTTTTTCAAAGGCGTCGCACAGTTCAGTGATATTGTGACCGTCTATGGGACCGAAATATGTAAATCCCAGTTCTTCAAACATGACACCGCCGTTGGTCAGTATGGAATACTTGATATCATTTTTAAAATCCGCCAGACCGCTGACAAGGGCTTTTCCTATGTTTGGAATGGTGCCTATCTTATCTTTTACAAACCTTTTGGCGTCCAGATAACCTTTTGATGTCCTGAGACTGCCCAGATGCCTGGAGATGCCGCCCATATTGGGAGAGATTGACATGCCGTTATCGTTGAGAACGACTATGACCTTTGTCTTTTTATCTCCAATGTTGTTAAGCCCTTCATAGGCCATTCCCCCTGTCAGTGAACCATCTCCGATCACGGCGATCACTTCGTTTTTCCCGCCTTTTATATCCCTGGCAGCTGCCATGCCGAAAGCGGCAGAAATGGACACGCTGCTGTGGCCTGTATCATAGACATCATGGGGGCTTTCCTTGGACTTTGGAAAACCGCTGAGACCGTCAAGCTGTCTGAGGCTGTCGAAACGGTCTGCTCTGCCTGTAAGTATCTTATGTACATATGCCTGATGACCGACATCCCAGATTATCTTATCCTCAGGGCTGTTAAAGACCTTGTGCAGGGCAATGGTCAGCTCTACGACCCCCAGGTTTGATGCCAGATGACCGCCTGTGGCAGATACCTTTTCTATGAGGAAATCCCTTATGGCCACCGAAAGGAGATCCAGTTCTCTGTCAGACATTTTTTTCAGATCTGAGGGAAAATTGTATTGGGATAAATCTTTGTTCATTACTTTGCCTTCTTTTATCTTTCAATTCATATCATCACTTTTTCCGTACAGCCAGACGCAGGACAAGATCCCTGAAAAATTCAGCATTATCATAGTAGCCGGCTATTGCTTCCACAGCCATGTCGGTAACTTCCCGGAGCCTTTTGTAAGCTGCATCCAGTCCGTTAACAGACGGATATGTGTTTTTATTTTTTTTCTGGTCAGAACCCATTGCCTTTCCCATTTCCTCCGGGTCTCCCACCACATCGAGGATGTCATCGGCTATCTGATAGGCAAGGCCCAGGTTTTCTGCATATTTTTCCATATCGTCGATCATGTCATCATCCGGATTTCCCAGATAAAGGCCGGCTTTAACTGCTGCCCTTATGAGGGCGCCGGTCTTATTGAGATGGATATATTCAAGCATTTCTTTTGAGGCCACGGCATTTTCGGCTTCAATGTCGGATACCTGTCCTGCGACCATGCCCTGGCATCCTGCACCTTTGGCAATCTCGTATGCTGCATTTACCCTTTTCCTTATCTTTTCAGGGGAATCATATACCATCATCATATCCTTGGAAATGGCTTCAAAGGCGCAGGTCAGCAGACCGTCTCCTGCAAGGATCGCAAGAGCCTCTCCGTACACTTTGTGGTTTGTAGGCAGACCGCGCCTCAGGTCATCATTGTCCATAGCCGGCAGGTCGTCATGTATAAGGGAATATGTGTGTATATATTCCATGGCACAGGCATAAGGGACTGCTTCCCTGATGTTTCCTCCGGCAAATTCACAGGAAGCAAGCAGCAGCACAGGTCTCAGTCTTTTACCGCCCGCAGTAAGGCTGTACTTCATGGCTTCATACAAAGAGATGCTCTTGTTGTCTATGTTGGGGATGAAGTCCATTAAATGCTTTTCAACAATTTCCTTGTACTCTTCATAAGTTCTGTCGATCATTGTTCACTGTTCTCCTTTGCATCGAAAACTTCAATTTTCTGTTTAGCATTTTTCAGGATGTCGCCGCATATCTCGTAGCAGCGCAAACCTTCTTCATAACATTTGATGGCTTCCTCCAAGGTAATGTCTTCCTGTCTGATCTTGCCGGCCATCTCCTCCAGCTTGTTCATCGCTTCTTCAAAAGTCAATTATGCCACCTTCCTTTATTTCAGATACGGTAACTTCTACCGTTCCGTCTCTGAAGTATATCCTGTACCTTCCGCCTTCTTCCATATCGGAGGCCGAAGCAACAACCTTGCCGTCAGGACCTTCCATGAAAGTATATCCTTTGGAAAGGATGTTTGACGGATTGTTTTCCTCAAGGGTGATAAGATTTTGCTTTATCTCATGTTCAGATCTGTCTATGCGCCTTATGAGAACTGAACGCATATCCTGAATGCAGCTCTTAAGGGACATGCGGTGATACATTACTTTGTTCTTCAGAGCAGAGTTGAGCTGAGATCTGTATGTATCAAGGGACCTGATGATCTGACTGTCATCTGGAACGGCTTTTTCGGCCGCAGCAGTGGGTGTTTCCGCCCTGAGATCTGCAACAAAGTCGCTGATGGAAAAATCTATCTCGTGGCCTACCGCCGATATTACAGGGATCCTTGACCGGAATATGGCCCTTGCGAGAACTTCTTCGTTGAAAGGCCAGAGATCTTCGGCGCTTCCCCCTCCCCGCCCTATTATGAGTGTATCTATATCATAAAAGTTTTCGTTGACATGATCCAGCATATCGGCCATCTGAGCTGCTGCACCCGTGCCTTGTACGGGTACGGGAAAGATGATGACATCCACAGCTTTTGTACGGCTCTGTATGATCTTGACCATATCTCGTACGGCAGCGCCGGTCTTTGATGTAAGTATGCCTATCTTTTTAGGAAAAGCCGGTATCTTTTTTTTAAAGGAAGGATCAAACAGACCTTCCTCTTGCAATTTTTTCTTGAGCAGCTCAAAAGCCGTAGAAAGATCACCTTCGCCTGCAACCTCAAGCTCTCTTATAAAAAGGGTATAAGCCCCGCCCTTTTTATAAACATTTATGTATCCTCTGACCGTCACATTAAGCCCGTCGCCAAGAGTATAGGCCAGATTGCGGAAACAGGATGCAGGCAGGAAGCAGTTGACCTTTGAGCTCTGATCGATCATCGAGAAATACACATGACCGGAGCTGTGAAATTTTAAGTTGGATATTTCGCCGGTCACGGATATATTGCTCAGCAAAGGATCTGTGCCCAGCACTCTGCTTATATATTCATTAAGTTGCGTCACCGTTACCGGTTTCAGCGCCATATGCCTTACCTCCCAAAAGAGCTGTCCCTACGGCATTGTCTGAGGAAAGCTCGGGTTTGCCAAAAAATATATCAAAGTCTTTTGAAATTTTTTCCTGTAAAAACTCCCGCAAAAACATGCTTGACGAAACACCTCCGGCATAAAGGAAACTGTTTATATGGTATTTTTCAGCAAGCTGCATGGTCATCTCATATATTGAAAACGCCATTCTTTGAAAAAGTTCACATATTATCTGCTGGCTTTCATACTCCCCTAGAGATCTGAGGACCTGCGTTTCCGTACCGGACAGGTTCACATGGCCTTCTTTTACTTTTATGGCAGAGATAATCTTTGGTTTTTTTACACGACCGGCAGAAACAGCATCTGCAGCCATCTGATCCAGTATATGACCGCATGGGAACTCAAGGCCCATTGCAACGCCGGTCCTGTCAAGAAGCTGTCCGTAGGAAATATCACGAGAGCCGCCTACTATCTCAAATGTCTTGCTGCTGTCCTGCAAAAGGATGGCTTCCGTGGTACCTCCGCTGAAATGGAAACATATGAGCCTGGCTGCTTCTCTTGCGGCGCAGTATCTCCTTACGGCCTCAACATGACCTTCCTGATGGGAGAACATATATAACGGGACTCCCAATGAAGCGGCAACGGTCCTGCCGGCGGAAACGCCTGCCATAAATACAGGCATGTATGAATCGTCATATGGCCTTGGCCTTGAGGAAACACTCACACACCGGATGTGCCGCCTTATGTTTTCATCTTTCATCACATCTTCCAACAGATGAGGAAGAACATGAACATGCTGAAAAAGAGCGTCCGATTGCCTCAGCCCTCGTTCCCCCTTTTTTACTTCCAGAAAACGCCTTGAATCTGCTATGATATGGCCATCTTCATCGGTCACAGCCAAAGATGTCTTATAATTGCTGGTATCTATACCTAAAGTAAGAATATGTTCATTCATATTATCCTATTTTTTTCAGGACGGCATTGATGAATGCCGGTGACTGATCACTGCCGTAGCGTTTTGCCAGTTCAACTCCCTCATTGATGGCTACAGCTTTCGGTATGTCATCCATAAACAGGATCTCGCATGCGGCAACCCTTATTATCGCCAGATCGGCCTTTGCCATGCGGGATACGGGCCAGCCTTTGCTGCAGGCGTTGATAGCCTCATCTACGCCGTCTCTGTTTTTACATATATTATCTATAACTCTGAGAATGTATTCCTTTTGTTCTCCCATGTCGGCTGATCTCAGGAGTTTTTCGGCATTTTCCTTTTCAAATTCGTTCTGAGCTTCCATCTGAAAGACACACTTCATGGCAAGCTCTCTGGCGGCTCTTCTGTTCATTTCTTCTCCCTGCTGTTTTTTGCCAGGGTCACTCCCTGGACATGAATATTTACTGCCGATACCCTCTCTCCGGATATCTTAAAGACATTGTCCTTTACGGCAGTCTGAATGTCCCATGCAAGCTGCGGTATCTTGCTGCCGTAGTCGGCGACCACGGATATATCGATGACAGGGCTGTTTTCTTTGTCTCTTGTAACTTTTACGCCTGTGGACCATTCTTCCTTGCCAGAGATCATCCGGCTTATATTGTCGGCCAGGCTGTCAGCAAGATGGTTCACCCCGGCAACTCCCATTGCAGCTTTCATCGCTGCCATACCGATTATTTCGTCTGATATCCTGTTTATGGTCTGTTTTTCTGACATGATATTACCTCATTAGGATTATACCAGAAATATGTTTCCGTTTCAATATAAAAGCCCGGAACTGTTCATCGTCCCGGACTGTTGGGAAAGTCCTATCCTTTTTCTTTTACTATATAGATGGGCCTTCTTTTATTTTCAAGATAATCGCGGGAGAGATAGGCGCCCAGGATATATATGAAAAGCATTTGCAGGCTGCTGACCAAAAGTATGACAAAAAGCAGTATCTCTGTTCCGTTCATCGGTGTTCCGCCTGCGGCAGCCTGGACAATATTGAACACCAGATATGCTGCGGCTGCTCCAAGCAGCAAGACACCCATCAGCCCTGCCATTTTCAAAGGAGCGGTGGAAAATGACAATATTCCCTCAAACCCATAGGAAAACAGGCTTTTTATGTTCCATTTGGATTTGCCTCTTACCCTGTCAACACTTTCGTATTCTATCCATCTGGTGTCAAATCCTACAAAAGAAAAGATCCCTTTCATGTACCTGTTATATTCTCCCATTTCCAGGATGGCGTCTGCAACAGCCCTGTTCATCATGCGAAAATCCCCATGGCCGTCAGACATATCCATATTGGTCAGTTTTTTCCCGATCTTATAGAATGCTCTTGAAAGGAAGCTCCTCAGTCTGCTGTCCCCTTCCCGCCCCAGCCTCAGGCCTCCGCAGCAGTGGCATTTTTCGGTTTTCAGCACATTGTACATCTTTGGCAGCATGGCCGGAGGATGCTGCAAGTCGGCGTCCATTATCACACAGTAATCCCCGTCCGATTCCTTTAATCCGGCGTACATTGCGGCCTCTTTGCCGAAATTTCTTGAGAAAGCAACATATTTTACAGTTGGGTCTGAAGCAGCAAGTTTTTTTATGATGTTAAGAGTATTGTCACTGCTCCCGTCATCGACGAATATGAACTCATGGTCTGTTCCGTCTATTGAAGCCAATACTGCGGAAGTTTCTCCGTAATACAGCGGCAGAGATTCTTCTTCGTTATAACAAGGTACGATCACGCTTATCTTATCCATTTCAGGCTTCCTCCTTTTTGAATATACCGTATTTACATGCGCAGTAGTTGAGAATGACGGTCACGACGCTCACCGTCAGCTTTGCAGTGAGATTTCCGGCGCCCAGGTGATCTATCAATAACATCAGCAGCAGATTTTCCGCAGCAAGGGTGCAAAGCCTGAGGGAAATAAACTTGAAAAATTCTCCGGCTCTGTTCCCGTCAGAGTGGAACACCACATTCCTGTTGGCGAAAAAAGCGAATATCACGGCGCCTGCCCATGCTGCGGTATTGGCTGCCAGGTAGTTGACTTCCAGTGCTGTAAGTCCGATGTATATGATATAGTCAACAACTGTGGTAAATCCACCTGTTATCACATATCTGAAAATCTGCGAGCCTATTAACTTCTTCATTTTTTTCTGCCTCTCTTTCCAAGTGTTCCTTTGACTGCACCAAAGGCTGCGGCACCCAAAGATATGGTGCTTAGGATTGCTCCTGCCCTGAACCCCGGCGCAGTATATGAGATCTTTATCATGTGTTCTCCTGCTTTTAGCGGGAAGCAGGCAAATCCCAGACCTGTCGATCCTGCTCTGACCTCCCTGCCGTCTGCAAGGATCTCATATCCTTCGTCATAGGGAAACGATGTTACAAAATATCCATCATAATCCATTTTTATGGAGCCCTCAAAAATTGTTTTTCCGTCAAAACTAAAGTCTTTTGAAAGTTCTGCATATTCTATGTCCATATCAGATACTGACGGAGGATCAGCCGTCATGACGCTGAGCCCGGTAATATCATAATCACCTGCCGAAAAAACACAGTCCAGTTTGTCTATCCCGTCATTTGACGACAGAACATAGGTGAAAACATTGTTTCCGTTGGGATATGGTGCGCTTTTGTCTGAAAGTTTGTTCCTGGTCCCGTTGATATCTATGACGACCTGCTGCCCGTCATTGCTTTTGACCGAAAATGACAGTATTATGGCTTTATTTCTTACCGTCTGCGTGAGTGGTATGGAAACCGTCTGTTTTCCCGGCGAGTTTATATGAGCAGGAAACGCTTCCTGCAAAAGCCCGGCGGCCTCCTGCCCTTCTGCCATCGACTGGAGGCCTTTGGCAGACAAGCTGTCCACGGATCCGTATATCCCGTAACATACGGGCAGGACATCCTTATTTTCCGCAAGGACAAGGTCATCCTGCCGGCCGGCCACACTGTAACCATAAGGCAGGTCATCTTCTCCGACAACTATATACCTTATCCCCATGAGAAAGTTGAAATATATGTTTCCATCGGGGACGAGGATGACACGGTTCCTGTATCTTATGGGATTATCCATGATGTCATAAAAAAATTCCGAATAAATGTCATTGGTAACCGACGAATACATGGCTGTCTTTTTTACTGAGCCTGAAGGCAGATAATTGCAGTTGGCCAGGCTGTCGCTGATATAGTCAAACCTGTAAAGCCCTCCTGATATTTCTTTTAACTGCTCCTGTGTAAATTCAAATTCCCCCTGTCTGCTGTCGCCGGCTTTGATGTAGTCCTCACCGGCGAAGCTTACACCGATGCTGACCCACAGAGGAAAGGTCATCATCACGGCAAAAACAGCTTTTTTTGCCGCCGGAGGTATCTTGCGGATACGGGATGCGACCATCCACGCCAGCAGTATCAGCCAGTCTGCTGCCATCAAAACCTTCCATTTTGAAAAAATTGCCGGTATCAGGCACAGTGCCAGGATCAGGATATCTTTCTTAGATCCGGGCTTGGTCAGATCTTCCAGTTCTTCAGCGCATATCCAGATAATGAGCGTGATGAGAGGCATTAATATCTTTGCTCTCGGATAAAGGAATCCGCTGAGTACAAACCATATGGCAGGTATGACGATCATGGAAAGGATCACGGCTGCAGTCACTCTCTTTTCCTTTGTAAAAAGCGCTCTGAGGAGTGAAAACATGCATATGACCGTAAGACCGCACCCATATGGATCATAAAGAAGGCTTTCCATGGAAAGATCTGCTATACCCATGGGCTGGGCTGAAAAGCTGCCGCTGTCTTTTGCTGTGGAAAATATGGCTGCCGCCGCAGGCAGCAGCAGCACGGCGCTTGCACCTATACCCAGGAATACTGCACCGAAAGCTTTTCTCACTATGACTGCTCTGTCCTTGTGTCCTTCTGCCGAAAGCTGATGGAAAAAATATATCAGACAAACAACGAGACAAACCGGCCCATAATAGAAGCTGTGTATCATTATCAAGAACACGGCTGCAGCAGAGAAAGCCGGTTTGCCGGTCCTGATTAGCCTGTCGATACCCATCAGAGCCAATATAAGAAAAGGCATGTAGTTTACGAACATGATCTGATGATGAGTATGGAAAAAACACGAGGCACCTGCCATCAGCACGCCTCCTGCAAGGCATGATGAAAGTCTGAGACCTTTTTTCCTGAGCCACAGGTACATCATATTGACAGAAGCCACTACTCCCAGGACCGCATATCCTGCAATGAAATATTTTATTTCCACATCAGGGAAAAGGCATGAGATCATCACATCAGGTCGGAACATCCCATAATAAGCAAGGTCGAAGGCGTTTATCCCTCCGCCTATATTTATAAACTGAGGAAAGGGATTGCCGCTGTCTATGATCGTCTGCCTCAATGCCTGGGCTGCGCCCACATGCTGGCTGTACCAATCGCCTTCAGAACCGAAAAAGTCTCCCTGCCCCATAGGAAGGAACATTACCGCCAGAGCCGCAAGAGTCAGGATAAAATGATGTAAAGCTATTTTTGTGTTCATTAACTCTTTTCCTCTCTGTCATATGACAAGGATGATCATATACAATGAAACTTAAATTAACCATAAACCTAATCTTAAAAAATCTTAAATAAAACTTAAACAGGACACTCCATATATACGGATTATGCCCTGATCCGGGAAAATCATCATACATCTAAGAAGTATATACCCCCCTCCCCGGCATATTTTTGTCAAGGTAAACTGGGATCAGATCCATTTTTTTGTAAGTCAATCCTTACCGGCCACAGTTTTGTGTGATATAATCAAAAAAAGAAAGGAACAGCCATGAAAAACATATATACCGTAACATTCAGCCCGACCGGGACAAGCAAAATGGTCGCCGGACTCATTTCATCAGCCTTTGACGGAGAAAAAATAGACATTGATCTGTGTATGGAAAAAAACAGGAAACTGACAGCAGATGGAGATGATCTTTGCGTTTTCTCTCTTCCGTGTTACGGAGGCAGAGTGCCTCATACGGCAGCAGAAAGACTGGCCGGCATTTGCGGACAAAGCACTCCTGCCATCATCTGCGTAACTTTTGGGAACCGTGATTTTGAAGATTCTCTCCTTGAACTGTCAGATATTGTTTCAGAAAACGGTTTCAGATTAATATCAGCCTGCGCCGCCTCCACTGAACATAACATAATACGGGTATTCGGAGCCGGCAGGCCTGATGAAACAGATATAAAAGAGATAAAACAGTTTGCTGCAGATTCCCTGGACAAGATAATTTCAGGATGCAGGAAAAGTCCATATATTCCGGGCAACCGCCCTTACAAGCAATGGAAAGCCGGAGATACGCCAATAATAACAGATAAAGACAGATGTACAGGCTGCGGTATCTGCTCATCCATGTGTCCTGTACAGGCGATCTCAGCTGACGGCAAAAAAACCGATACAGAAGTCTGTATCGGCTGTATGCGCTGTATCAGGATATGTCCAGATGGCAGCAGGAGCCTTCCTGAGCAGTATATTGCAAAACTCACAGAACATCTTGAGCCTCTGTGCCGCAGCCGGAAGCCAAATCATTTTTATCTGTCTGAAACTCCAGTGACGCCTTAAACTGATCGCAGTCTATTTTTATATCAAAGGCGCCTCCCAGCGCTCCTGTGTAGGTGCTGACAATGGCAAGACCAAGCCCGTTACCGTCGGTGGTACGGGCCTTATCGCCCCGTGCGAATCTTTCTACTATATCATCCTTGCCGAAATCCATATGATAGCCGGCTGTGTTGGTCATCTCAAGGCACAGCTTTCTTGCCGAGGGTGTCTGTTTGATGTAAGTCTTTGTAAACACCCTCGTGCCTTTGGCTGAATATTTCAGAGCGTTCTCCAGCAGGTTCTGGCATATCCTGTACATGTGCAAGTTATCTGTCTTAAAGTGGGTATCTTCTTCTGTCAGGGAGACCACCATCTCAAGCCCGCTGCCGCGTATCTTATCATCCATATCGGCAAAAAGCTGCTGTATGAGCATGTTCAGCTCCACAGACTCGATGGTTAAAGATATGTTTCCGCTGCTGGCCTTTGCCAGAGAAAACAGGCTCTCGATCATGGTCTTGAGCTTTTCAGCCTTGTCGGATATAACATCTGCGTAGTCCCTTGCGGCAGGAGAAAGCTGTTCTTTTTTTAGCAGTTCAAGATAACCTACCATTGATGTCAGCGGAGTTTTAAGGTCATGGGATACATTTGAGATAAGGTCTACCTTGAGCTGTTCGCTCCTGGCAGCTTTTTCAAGGCTCTTTTTTTCAAGTTCAACAGCTTCTTTAAGTCTCTGGCGGCTGATCTGCGAAGCCTTGTCCACGACTTCGTGGAGGCGGCCGTGATAAAATCTGACGCACAGGTACTGGCAGAGAGCAAACTGTATAACGACGGTGGCTATGAGCATATACCCCATCGAATAATTGCTGTAGTAATATCTGTATCCGGTCAGCATGGAGTTGAAGTTAAACAGCGCCATGGCCAGCAGAACTCCTCCGGTTATGAGCAAAACCTTCTGATTTCTTTTCCATTGTGATTTCCACTGGTCAAAAGGTTCGCTGGCCGCTCCGTCCACAGGGATATAGCTGCTGTGTATGACATCTGTGTATATCAGCGACAGCCCTGTACCAATAAGCACATTTATCAGAAGTCCAGCCAGCAGGACTTCTCTGGTAGGTCTGTATAGGTACTGGGTATACAGAAGATATGTTATCATTGCGATCCCTGCGATGACAAAAGGCAGTCCGGCAAGAGACGACCTATGAGTTTTCAGCCTTTCAGGCAAAGATTTGATCATACTTTTCCATCTTGTATCCAATGCCCCACACCACCTTTACATATTTGGGATTTTTAGTGTCTATCTCTATCTTTTCTCTGATATGGCGTATGTGTACCATGACAGTGTTTTCCACAGCAAATACCGCTTCTTCATTCCACACTCTCTCATATATCTGTTCTGCAGGGAAAACCTGTCCGGCATTTTCCATTAGAAGGGCGAGGATGTTGTACTCAGTGGCTGTAAGCTTTACTTCCCTGCCTTCAACGATTACGATCTTCTGTTTTTTGTCCAGGACAAGTCCCCCGTTTACGATGGTGTCCTTGTCAGCTTTGGGAGCGCTCCCTCCCCATGTATTGTACCGCCTGAGCTGTGCTTTTACGCGGGCGATCAGTTCGGCCGGATTATAAGGCTTGCTTATATAGTCATCAGCTCCAAGCACCAGGCCGGACACCTTATCGCTTTCTTCTGTCTTGGCAGAAAGGATGATCGCCGGTATCTTATGTTTTTCCCTTATCTTCATCAAAGTAGACAGCCCGTTGAGCTTCGGCATCATCACATCAAGAATGATCAGATCTATCTTGTTGGATTCAAGCCTGTCCAGAGCCTCAAGCCCGTCATAGGCTGTGATTATTTCATATCCCTCCAGTTTCAGGAGTTTGCCCAGAGAGTCTACTATCTCCCTGTTGTCATCAACAATAAGAATGGTTTCACCTGTCATGTTCAGCCTCCATATCATTTGTTCACAGAGAATATATTATCCGCTGGTTAAGAAAAACTCAATATAATTCTTAAAAAAAGCTGAAGGATAGAAAATTTGAGGGAAAAATATGTTGCAGAACTTCACAGGAGACTGTATACAGAGGAATATTCCTGGGGCCCGGCTTTTATCGGCTATGCCAGACAGATGACCATGATGTCGGCCAGCTCTGTCTCTTTGCCGTTGAAAAAAGCTGCCGCCGCCACGGGATCGGCAAGGCGCTGATGGACACTGTGATGAGCATGGCAAGAACCGCCGGATATAAAAAAATGATCTTATGGACTGCAAGCCCCCTGTATGAGATAAAAATGGAAACAGATATGATATAAAAGCAAAAAGGGGCATATGCCGCAAACGAAAGCTTCCGGCATATGCCCCTTAGACAGATGGCTGTTTAATACTTGCTCTGTATTATGATCTTATCAGCCGGCTTACCTGTCTCTCTCATGACCACATCACATATCTTGGCCACCGTGTTGGTGTCAAGTTCCTGCTGATCTACTGTTACGGTAACGCTGCTTTCTGTTATCATCACAAAAGAATCAGGAAGTCCCTTTGATTGGATTATACTTTCTATGTCCAGTTCTTTTTCCATATATTCCATGATCCTGTCTTTTTCGGCAGAAGCGTTGTCTTTTTCTGCATCATTTGTACTGTTATTGATAGTCGAATCCAGAGAAGCAAGGAGCTTATTTCTGTCCAGTTCAAGCTGGGCGCGCATCGACTCAAAATCGCCCGTCTCCGCTGCGGCAGGCGTATCTTCTTCTGCTGCCGTCAGGCTGTCGACCAGCACTTCGCCGTCATGGACCGGTATCTCATCATTGCCTGAAAGACCTGATGTTACTATGACACCTGTGCCGAGAACTACAACAAGACCTAAGACCATAAGTCTTTTGCTCTTATATAAGATGTCCTTATAGCTGAACTTCTTTTTCAAAGTCATTCCTCCTGTTCTTTTTCAAAAACTATCACGCTTGAAACGGGGATACTGTAAAGGGTTGCAACTCCGTTGGTGAGTTTGTTTGCTATGACCGGGTCAGACCCTCCTTCGGCTATCACGATAACTCCTGCCACGGTCTGGTCCTCATTGTACTGTACCATCACTTCAACATCCCCTGCTCCGTTTATGCTCGACAGGACTGAACAAAGCTGTTCCTCCGAGCCTCCGTCGCCGTCTGTTATCTGTCTCCTGCCATCATCCGTTTCTGTTAAGATACTCAGAGCGAGGATGACCACAGACGCGATCAGGAGAACGGTTATCAGTCTGATGAAGTTTTCTTTTGCTGTTAATTTTTCAAACATGATCTCACTCCTATTTATATGAACATGATACCTAAATATTACTGTCTGTTTATCAAAGAAATGACAGGCTGGGTCATGACAGCAAGGATGATAAGAGAAAAAATGAATCTTAGATATTTCTCCATAGATGACTCAGGTATCAGTATGCGGAAAAAAGACAGAGATATTATAATGAGAAAAACATCCTTTACCCATAGAAGCACCTGATCCATCAGCTTCCTCCTATCTTGATTATCGTGGAAATGAACATGATAAAAAGCAGGGCCGTAAAAAACATTATCGCTCCGATCGAAATGACACAGCTGCCCATTTCATTTAACCCGGCAGATATCTTTGAGTCCGTCATCGGTTCGGCCAGGGCCCCTGTGATCTTATAGATCAGGGCAATGACCATTATCTTGATAAGTGGAGTAAGCAAAAGTATAAGTATGATGATTATGCCAAAGACGCCCACTACGCTTTTTATGGTACTCATGCATCTTAGGAAAAGTTCGACCGTGTCTGAGGTAAATCCGCCGACAATTGGTATGAATGTGCTGAGAGAATACCTGGCTGTGCTTAGAAGGAGGCCATCAGAAGCATCGGTGAGCAGCCCCTGCAGGTTGATTATCCCGGCAAGGATCACCAGCAGGAGCCCTGTCAGTGTAACTGCAGCATTTCTTATGAGCTTGGCAAGTTTGTTTACATAATCTTTTTCTGTTAAACAGTTTATTAAAGTCAATATTGTTGCCGCAAAAAGAGCCGGCAAGACAAAGGTCTTCAAGATAAAAGAGACTCCGGTTATGCTGCCTGTTATCATCGGGCTCAGTATCGTGCCAGATGCCGCTGAACCTGTTGATATCAGTATCCCGATCATGACCGGCATGAGTATTTCCATGGTGTTTGACATGGTATTCACAGAATCAGCCGCAAGCTGATATGTTGTCTTGAAATTGGTTATACATATTCCGATCATGACCATGCTGCATATCATCATGCTGATCTCTGAGACTGATTTGCTGCTGAAAGAGCTGGACAGCCCTTTCAGCAAACCGATGACGATACAGATGGTAAGGATCTGTACGCACAGTATCAGCGCACTTTTCATCTCCAGGAAGAACAGAGATCTTATATCTTCGATGATGGCCTGGTCATCAAATATGCTGCGGCCGTCTGCAATGGCGGCGAGTATGTTTTCAGCAGAAAAGTTTGAAGCAATGCCTGCCGTCACATCTCCAGCCTGCTCCATTATCGATGAAAGGCTTTCCTGGTCAACTACATTATTAAATTGTTCTTCAAGTATCTGTTGGTATTCCATTATATTAAGCTGTCCAGCAGGTCAAGAAGCGATGTAAATACAGGTATTGCCGCAAAGAAAATAGCTATCTTGCCTGCCAGTTCTATCTTGCCTGCAACCGATCTTTCTCCTGCATCCTGGCATAGAGCGACTGCAAATTCAGTTATGTATGCTATGCCAAGCACTTTTAGGATTATGGGGAAATATTCCCTGCCGTAGGAAAGCCCGTCATATAGCCGTGTTATATAGTCAAATCCATATCCGAGGCTTTCAATGATGTAATACAGAAGTATGATCCCTGCGCATAAACTTGCAGCTACCGCCAGTTCCGGCTTATATGTCTTTATGATGGAGATCACTATAACAGCGATCAGTCCGATGGCACATATCTTTAATAGAGTTATCATGTTAAAATTCCAAAAATGCCCTGACAGTGTCAAAGAATTCGCTTATCATCCTTATAACTATTGCCAGGACGATTATCACTCCTGCAAGAGTTGTCATCATGGCCTGTTCCTCGCGCCCTGCCTTTGTCAGGATCTGGTTCAGCAGAGCGATGGCAATGCCAATGGCTGCTATCCTGAATAAAACGCTGACATCGAATGTCATGTTTGCCTCCTTAGATAAAGATAATGGCGATCATTGCGCCGAGGAAGAAGCCTATCCTGCCGTACATGGGTCCCTTTTGCCTGAGTTCCTCACGGGCATTTTCTATCTGTTTTTGAAGCTTATCTTCCACATAAGAAAAATGGTATATGTGATTATCATAGTCTGTCTGTCCCATAAATTCACCCGGATATCTGAATATATCCATGTCATCCTCTTTCAGCGGTTCATTTTTATATGTTTCCTCTATCTTCAGAGGCCAGATTTTGACCATATCACCGCCTTTTTCCCCGATTTCGTCTCTTAGTCCGTTCAACAGGGAAAAAGCCTTAGAATCGCCGTTTTTTCTGAGTTTGTCAAAAATGTCAGGCAAAGGTTCCCTGAAATAATTTATCTGCCCTTTTATTTCTATTATCATCCTCAGATAATCCTCAAGCAGGATGACTCTTCTTTTCAGATCCTTTGTTTTTAATATGCCTGCCATCCCGCATGCTGCAACGATCCCCAAAAGACCCAGTATCTTAAGCATTTTGTATCTCCTTTACGGTGCCGGGTCCTTTTTCGCCGGAAAGATATATTATATTTTTAAAAACCTTTTTTTCCAGGAGCTGTCCCAAAGGCGAATCTTCTATATCTTTTCTGCTGGATCCGTGTATGGATGTAATGAGACTGACTCCGGCATTCTTGCACTGCCAGACTGCCTTGATGTCTTCCTGCTTGCCCATTTCATCTGTGATTATGACCTGGGGCGACATGGAGCGTATGAGCATGATCATGCCGTAAACTTTATCGCAGCCGTCAAGAACATCGGTCCTTGGCCCAAGGTCAAAGCTTGGCTCTGAGTTGTACATTCCGGCTATCTCAGATCTTTCATCGCATATTGCCACCTTGACTCCCCTGACGCTCAATGCACGGGCAATATCTCTGAGCAAGGTGGTCTTGCCGCAGCCCGGCGGCGAGACGATCAGAGTATTCACAGGCATTTCCCTTTGCAATATCATGGGAATGAGGCTGCTGGCGCAGCCTTTGATCTCTCTGGCGAATCTGATGTTCATTGAGCTGATCTCTTTTATCAGCGATGGCTGATCGTTTTTGACGACAGCTTTTCCGCATATGCCTACCCTATGTCCTCCTGCGATGGTGACAAATCCTTTGGCAAGGTCGTCCTCATATGCATAATAAGAAAATTTGATGAGATTATGGAGAGTTTTTTGCAGATCCTCTCTGGTCGTTATCCTTGTGAGAGTTTTTTCAGTTTTACCGTACAGTATCCTTGGCAGCTGTCCGCACCTGAGGCGTATCTCCTCTATCTGTCCGATCACTGCGGGAGGCAGCAGCACCAGTTCCTGACTTGCCGATGTAGGCAGTCTGCTGAATATTTCTCTGAAAGTATCCATTACCTGTCCCCTTTTCTTTAGATTATTACATTGTATGAATGGGACAAGGTTTTATGACAGAAAAAAATCCCGCTTGAGACTCATGTCTCAAACGGGATCTGCTTTGGCATCATTTTATTCTACAGGTACGGTCCAGCCTCTCTTGTCCTCGATCTCTCCGGTCTGTATGCCGTAGAGCTCATCGTAGAGTTTCTGAGAAAGTTCGCCTATCTTATTGTCGTTGATCACAAGGCTCTTTCCGTCCCAGAAAAGCTCTCCTACCGGTGAGATAACGGCAGCGGTGCCTGTGGCAAAAACTTCTTCCAGTTTGCCTTCCTGGCCTGCCTTAAATACATCTTCAATGGTGAATCTGGTCTCGTTTACCTTATATCCCCACTCTTTCATAACCTCTATCATCGAAGCTCTGGTTATGCCCGGCAGGATGGTGCCTACAAGAGATGAGGTGTATATCTGGCCGTCGATCTTGAAGAAAGCGTTGGAAGTTCCGATCTCCTCAACATATTTCTTTTCTTTGGCGTCCAGCCAGAGGACCTGGTCGAAGCCCATGTCGTGGGCTTTTTGTTCGGCTATCATGGCTGCGGCGTAGTTTCCGCCGATCTTGGCATAACCTGTACCGCCCATGGCAGATCTGATGTATTCGTTTTCTACATAGATCCTGGTCGGAGCAAGGCCGTGTTCATAATATGGCCCTACAGGGCTGAGGATTATCATAAACCTGTATGTCTTGGAAGCGGCAACCCCCAGGAACGGTTCAGTAGCGAACATGAACGGTCTGATATACAGGGAAGTGTCCTTCTTATCAGGGATCCAGTCCTTATCCACTTCTACTATGGCCTTGACGGCGTCAACGAAAAGGTCTTCGTCGATCTGAGGCATGCACATCCTCTTGTTGGTGTTGTTGGTCCTCTTGGCGTTCATATCAGGTCTGAAAAGCTGTACTTTTCCTTCTTTGGTCCTGTAGGCTTTCAGTCCCTCGAACATTTCCTGGCCATAGTGGAAAACTGTGCTGGCCGGATCCAGTTCGATGGGTCCGTATGGCACTATCCTTCCGTCATGCCAGCCCTGTTCAGGATCATAGTCCATCATGAACATATGATCGGTGAAGATCCTGCCGAAAGGCAGATGTTCCGGATCTGGTTTTGCCTTGGGATTTTTAGTCAGAGTCACGCTGAATTTATTGTTCATTGTAATTGTCCTTTCTCGTCTATTTTAAGACTGCTCCTGTGTTGGCCGATGATACGAGGCGGGCATATCTGGCCAGCCAGCCGGTCTTGATGTTAGGTTCAGGTTTAACATAGGATTTTCTGCGTTCATCAAACTCCTCATCGGAAACACGGGCGTTGATGGAGTGCTCAGGAATGTTGATGTCGATGATATCTCCCTCTTTGAGCAGTCCTATGGCGCCTCCGTCGGCAGCTTCAGGGCTCACATGGCCTATGGAAGCGCCGCGGCTTGCTCCGCTGAACCTTCCGTCGGTTATGAGGGCCACCGTCTTGTCAAGTCCCATGCCGGCAAGAGCGCTGGTCGGATTGAGCATTTCTCTCATGCCCGGTCCGCCCTTAGGGCCTTCGTATCTTATAACTACTACTTCTCCGTCCTTTATCTTTCCGTCATATATGGCGGCGATGGCGTCGTCTTCGCAGTCAAATACTCTGGCAGGACCTGAATGTACCAGCATTTCAGGAGCTACGGCGCTCCTCTTTACTACGCAGCCGTCTTTGGCTATGTTGCCCCAGAGTATGGCGATACCGCCTGTTTCACTGTACGGATCGTCGATGGGTCTGATGGCGCCTTCGTTTCTTATGACTGCTCCCTGGATGTTTTCTCCTACGGTCTTGCCTGTAACGGTCAGAAGAGAAGTGTCTATCAGTCCTTTGGAAGCCAGCTGAGCCATTACGGCAGGTCCGCCGCCGGCGTTGTCCAGATCGTGCATGTGGGTATCTCCAGCCGGAGCCAGATGACAGAGGTTAGGAGTCACTCCGCTGATCTGGTTGAATGTATCAAGGTCAAGTTCCACCCCTGCTTCGTGGGCTATGGCCAGCAGGTGGAGCACACTGTTGGAGGAGCAGCCCAGGGCCATATCGCAGGCGATGGCGTTTCTGACAGACTTTTCGTTGATTATGTCTCTGACCTTGATGTCTTTTTCGATCAGGTTCATGATGGCCATTCCGGCGTGTTTTGCCAGCATTATCCTCTTGCTGGAAACGGCAGGTATGCTCCCGTTGCCCGGCAGAGCTATGCCTATGGCTTCGCACAGGCAGTTCATGCTGTTGGCCGTATACATACCGGAGCACGAACCGCAGCCCGGACATACATTCTGTTCGTATTCTTTGAGGCCATCATCGTCGATGATATTGGCCTTTCTGGCGCCGACAGCCTCGAACATCTTGGAAAGGCTGGTCTCTGTGCCGTTTACCAGTCCTGACATCATAGGTCCGCCGGAACATACGATGGCAGGGATGTTCATCCTGGCCGCCGCCATCACCATGCCCGGCACGATCTTGTCGCAGTTTGGTACCAGAACGGCTCCGTCAAAGGCATGGGCAATGACCATGGTCTCAGTGCTGTCTGCAATGAGCTCACGGCTTGCCAGAGAATATTTCATTCCTACATGTCCCATCACTATACCGTCGCAGACGCCGATGGAAGGTACCATGATCGGGGTTCCTCCGGCCATCCTGACTCCTGCCTTAACGGCTTCTGTGATCTTATCAAGGTGCATATGACCGGGCACTATCTCGCTGTGAGCGGAGACCACCGCCACCAGCGGGCGTGCCAGTTCTTCTTCTGTATATCCCATGGCGTAGAAGAGACTCCTCATAGGAGCCTTTTCTACACCCTCAGTAACTAATTTACTTCTGGTCTTGTTCATATTTTACGCCTCTTATTTCTGAAGCCAGCTCATCAGCTTTCTCAGTTCGGTTCCTGTCTTGCAGAGCTGATGCTCGGATTCTTTCTTTCTGGTAGCAAGGAATCTTGCCTTTCCGCCGGCGTTGAATTCCTGGATGAATTCGCTGGCGAAAGTGCCGTCCTGGATCTCTCCGAGGACTTTCTTCATTTCTTTTCTGGTCTCGTCGGTGATGATCCTCTTGCCTGTTCTGTAATCGCCGTATTCAGCGGTGTTGGAGATGGAGTATCTCATCTTGTCGAATCCGCCGGTGTAGATCAGGTCAACGATCAGTTTCATTTCGTGGATACATTCAAAGTATGCCATCTCAGGTTCATATCCTGCTTCTACGAGAGTTTCAAATCCGGCTTTCATCAGTTCGGTAACTCCGCCGCAGAGAACTGCCTGTTCACCGAACAGGTCGGTCTCAGTTTCTTCTTTGAAAGTGGTCTCAAGGATACCTGATCTTCCAGCTCCGATGCCGCTGGCATAAGCAAGGGCATAGTCTTTGGCTTTTCCGGAAGCATCCTGATATACGGCGATAAGGCTCGGTACGCCTGCGCCTTCTACATACTGGCTTCTTACGGTGTGTCCAGGACCCTTAGGAGCGATCATTATGACATCTACTCCGGCAGGCGGCTGGATCTGATTGTAGTGGATATTGAATCCATGGGCAAAAGCCAGGACATTGCCTTCTTTCAGGTGTTTTTCTACCTGGTTTTTATATATGCTGGCGGCCAGTTCGTCCGGAACCAGCATCATAACGATATCTCCGGCTTCGGCAGCTTCTTCTATGCCCATTACAGGGATGCCGGCAGCTTCGGCTTTTGCGGCGTGGGCTGAGCCCGGTCTGAGACCTACTACTACATCGGCTCCGCTGTCTTTGAGGTTCATTGCATGGGCGTGACCCTGGCTTCCGAAGCCTAAGATAGCGATCTTCTTTCCGTCAAGGATTGCAAAATTGCAGTCTGAGTCATAATACTTGTTTACCATTTGTCTGTCTCCTTTTAATAAGTATAAGATTTATTTTTCGATACCGGTAACGCCGGTTCTGCAAATATCGATTATTTCATAATCCTCAAGCAGGGCCAGGAAGGCGTCAAGCTTGTCTGGATTTCCTGTGAGCTCCAGGACCATCTGATCTTTGGTGAGATTGATGATCTTAGCTCTGTATATGTCTACGATCTCCTTGATCTCTCGGCGGGTTTCCTTGCCGGCAGCCACCTTTACCATGAGGAGTTCGCGGAAAAAACTCCTCTTTCCGTCAAGGGTCTTGACACTCCTGACCACCTCCAGCTTTTCCGTCTGGGAAACTATCTGGTGCAATGTCAGGTTATCTCCTTCAAAGGTAATGGTTATCCTGGAAATGTCCGGATCGTTGGTAGCCGAGACTGTCAGGGAATCAATGTTAAAGCCTCTTCTTCCGTAAAGGCTCACCACCCTTGTCAGGACATTTGCTTTATTATCCACATAAATGCTGACTACTTCTTTTTTCATGGCGCACACCTCCTATTCAAACAGCATATCATCAATGGTCTTGCCGTTTGGTATCATCGGCAGCACCTTATCTTCATAAGCTATGTTGCAGTCTATCCAAACAGGACCTTCAAGGTCAAGGGCCTTTTCATAGGCATCTGCCAGTTCTTCCATGTTTTCCGCCCTGAAACCGTGACCGCCGAAAGCCTCGATGAGCTTGACAAAGTCAGTCTTTCTTTCCGGTGTGGTGTTGGAATATCTCTTTTCATAGAAAGCTGTCTGCCACTGATAGACCATGCCCAGAACCCTGTTGTTAAATATTACGGTGATTATCGGCAGGTTGTTGGATACGGCTGTACATGCTTCGTTAAGGTTCATGTGGAAAGAACCGTCGCCGGTCAGATGGATGACCCTCTTGTCTGGATTGCCAAGCTGTGCTCCTATGGCTGCTCCGTATCCGAATCCCATGGTCCCAAGGCCGCCGCTGGAGATAAAGTTCCTCGGCCCGGTCTGCTTGACATATTGGGCAGCCCACATCTGGTGCTGGCCTACATCTGTAACAAAGATGGTCTCCTTATCCGTGTGGCTGCAGAGATATTCGATTATCTCCTGCGGGTTCATCTTCCCGTTGGCTTCTCTTACCACCGTAGGATGTTCGATGTTCCACAGTGTTATCTGCTTGATCCATTCCCTGTGCTCAGCTTTATCTACTTTTGGAATGAGCTCTTTGAGCACTTCCCTGCAATCTCCTATGATACTATCTGCTACGGTCACATTTTTGTTGACTTCGCTCTTGTCGATCTCAACCTGGAGTATCCTGGCTTTGCGGGCAAAGTGTTCTGGCTTGAGAGCCACTCTGTCGCTGAACCTGGTGCCCAGGGCAAGGATCACATCAGCTTCGCTGACGCACTTGTTTGCTGCATATGAACCGTGCATCCCCACCATTCCGAAATATTTCTTTTCAGATGACGGTACGGCTCCCATACCCATCAGAGTGGTCACCATCGGAATGTCTGCCTTGTCGGCCAGTTCCATCACTTCTTTGTAGCTGTCCGAAGAGATCACCCCGCCTCCTGTTATTATAACAGGTTTTTTTGCTCCGTTTAAATATTTTGCAAATTTTTCTGTCTTATTTTCACAATCGGCGATCTCTGTCCTTCTCAGAGGATAAGGAGCAGCAGGCTCATAGTCGACCAGCGCTTCCGTGACATCTTTTGTTATGTCCACCAGTACAGGACCTTTCCTGCCTTCGTTGGCTATCCGGAAAGCATTCCTGAGAGCATCCGCCAGATCTTCTTTGCTGTTGATGAAATAATTATGTTTGGTTATCGGGAAGGTCACCCCGGTGATACATATTTCCTGAAATGCATCCCTGCCTATCAGGTGCTTTCCTACATTGGCTGTTATAAATACCGTCGGTATGCTGTCCATATATGCTGTGGCGATCCCAGTCACAAGGTTTGTTGCTCCAGGTCCGCTGGTGGAAAATGCCACGCCGGTCTTGCCTGTTGCCCTTGCATAGCCGTCGGCTGCATGGGCTCCTCCCTGCTCGTGTGCAACGAGGATATGTTTTATCTTATCGCTGTATTTATAAAGTTCGTCATACAGGAACAATGCGGTACCGCCCGGATAACCGAAAACGGTGTCAACGCCATGTTCAAGCAGGATCTTCATGACTAACTCTGCGCCTGTTATCTTCATCTGGTATCTACCTCCGTTCCTTTGATGTAGTCGATGAACTGTCTTGCGCTCCTTCCGGAGACGCCTCCGTGGCGAACTTCCCACTTGTTGGCTTCACTGTGGAGCACATCTGAATCGATGTCAATCTTTTCTTTTATCGCCAGTACTTCGACAATATGATGAAATTCTTCTCTTGTTGGTTTTCCGTAGTATATCTGGACGCCGAACCTGTCAGCAAGGCTGAGTTTTTCCTCCATGGAATCACTCCTGTGCATATCGCCTACATGCTCCATGTCATCTCTGTCTTTCCATGTCTCTTTTATCAGATGCCTGCGGTTTGAAGTGGCGTATATGAGGACATTCTCAGGCCGCGGTTCAAGACCGCCTTCTATGACAGCTTTCAGATACTTGTATTCTGTCTCATAATCCTCAAAGGAAAGATCATCCATATAGATTATGAACCTGTAGTTCCTGCTCTTAACTTGTGTGATGATCTGTCCCAGATACTGCATCTGATGTCTGTATACCTGTATTATCCTCAGACCCTCCGGAGAATACTGGTTGGCAAGAGCCCTTATGCTGGTGCTCTTGCCAGTACCGCCGTCTCCGAAAAGCAGTACATTGTTGGCAGGTTTACATTTCAGAAAAGCTTCGGTGTTTCCCACAAGCTTTTCTTTCTGGACCTGATATCCCACAAGGTCAGAAAGCCTTATATCAGCCATTTTCCTTACAGGTATGAACTGGGCTTTTCCCTGGTCGGTCCTGACCGTAAATGCCTTGTTCAGCCCCAATGTACCTACGCCATGGACGGCGTAGAAATCCCGGATGACCCGGTAAAAATCCTTTTCATGGGCAAGTCTTTCTTTCAGGTGTTCAATAAGCGCTCCTGCATCCGAAGGCTCAGTGTCAGACCTATAATCAGTCAGGGCATCTATACAGTCTATCCCTATGGTCTCTTCAAGTCCGGAAAAATCATATTCAAAGATTTTTTTAAGGATCCGGCAGTCTCTTTTGGCAAGATCTATGTCATGAGCGCTTCCGGTCATTTCTGCAGCAAGAGAGAAAGGATTTTCATTGAATGCTATATATGATGCCACCATGCTCTGCCACAGATTCCCGGAAAAGCCATACATAGCTGCTAACTGAAGCATTTCCCTTATAACTCCGTAAGCGTCTTTTTTTATATCCGCATCTCCGCTGCGGGCTCTTTTGTATATCCTGCTTATCTTTGAAATAACTGATGTTCCTTCTCTGTCGGAAAAGAGCACCAGATCATCCATCAAATCATACATTATCTTACCTCAGTTTTGCGGCTATCAGATCTCCCATCTGAGAAGTGGTCGCCGATTTTTGTCCTTCTGTCATTATGTCTGCCGTCCTGTATCCGTCCTGAAGGACTTCTTTTACGGCGTCTTCGATAGCTGTCGATTCCTCGGCAAGGCCGAGGGTATATTTTAACATCATGGCGGCCGAAAGGACCGTAGCGATCGGGTTGGCCTTTCCTGTGCCTGCGATGTCAGGCGCCGAGCCGTGGACCGGCTCATACATGCCGAAGTTGCCTTCTCCCAGGCTGGCCGACGGCAGCATTCCGATGGATCCGGTTATCATGCTGGCCTCGTCGGAAAGTATATCTCCGAAGATGTTACTGGTCACTATCACATCGAACTGTTTAGGATTGTATACCAGCTGCATGGCCGTGTTGTCCACATAAAAGTTTTCGAGTTTCACTTCCGGATATCTTTCGGCTACCTTGGCCACCGTTTTTCTCCAGAGCCTGGAACTTTCCAGCACATTGGCCTTGTCTACGCTGGTGACTTTTCTGTTCCGCTTCATCGCCATGGAAAATGCCACTTCAGCAACTCTTTCCACTTCCTTTTCTGAATAAAGTTCCACATCGTAGGCGGCTTTACCCATGTTGTCGGTCTCTTTGACACCTCTCTCGCCGAAATAGATGCCTCCGGTCAGTTCCCTTACCACCAGCAGGTCAAGTCCGCCGCTGACTTTTTCCGGCTTTAACGGGCATGCATCTTTGAGCTGATCGAACATTATGGCCGGTCTCAGGTTGGCGAAAAGCCCCAGGGCCTTTCTCAGCCCCAGCAGCGCTTTTTCCGGTCTTTCATCTCCTGGCAGACCGTCCCATTTTGGACCGCCGACAGCTCCAAGCAGCACTGCATCGCTGGCTTTGGCAGCTTCTACAGTCTCATCAGGTAAACATCTGCCGGTTTCATCTATGGCGCACCCTCCTGCAAGGAGATATTTATATTCAAATTGATGACCGGATTTGGCAGCGACGGCGTCCAGAACCTTGATGGCCTCTGAAACTACTTCCGGTCCTATACCGTCTCCCGGTATAACAGCTATGTTATATTTCATATCAGGATTCCTTTCTTACATGAGCACGCTGATTAGCTGCGGTTTGTAACCGCCGTTTTCCAAAGCGGTGCAGATCTTTTTCTTATGGTCGGTCCCAAAAGCTTCTATGGTTATTTTCAGTTCCACTGCTGCTGAACGGTTGGTTGTAACGAACTGGTTATGCTCCAGTTTGACTACATTGCCCTGTTCGCCTGCAATGATCGAGGCCACCCGTACCAGTTCGCCTGGCTTGTCAGGCAGCAGCACCGAAACGGTAAATATCCTGTCTCTTTTGATGAGCCCCAGCTGTACCACCGAAGACATGGTGATTATGTCCATGTTTCCGCCGCTGAGAATGGAAACAACTTTTTTGTTTTTTACTTTTAAATGTCTGAGAGCTGCCACCGACAAAAGCCCTGAGTTTTCGACGATGAGCTTGTGGTTTTCCACCAGATCAAGGAAAGCAACGATGAGTTCATCATCCTCAACTGTTATCACATCGTCCAGTCCCTTTTGAAGATAAGGAAATATATTTTTCCCGGGTGTCTTGACCGCCGTACCGTCAGCAATGGTTGAAATCTTTTGCAAAGTCACCGGTTTTCCGGCTTTGAAGGATTCCTGGAGACAGTTGGCACCTGCCGGTTCTACGCCTATGACTTTGATCTTTGGATTCAGCAGTTTTGCCAGGGTTGAGACACCTGTGGCAAGTCCTCCTCCGCCCACCGGAACAAGGATATAGTCCACCAGCGGCAGCTCCTTGATTATCTCCATGGCGATGGTCCCCTGACCTGTTGCTACAGCCAGATCATCGAAAGGATGTATAAAAGTATAGCCTTTTTCTTCAGCAAGCTTTGCGGCATGCTCTGCGGCTTCATCATATACATTGCCGTAGAGCACCACTTCTGCACCGTAGCTCTTGGTCCTGTCAACCTTCATCAGAGGCGTCGTCGTAGGCATTACGATCACTGCCTTGCAGCCATATGCCTTGGCAGCATATGCTACGCCCTGGGCATGGTTCCCGGCAGAAGCGGTCACCAGTCCTTTGCTTCTCTGTTCCTCTGTCAGAGTGCTTATCTTGTAGTAAGCTCCTCTTATCTTGTAAGCGCCGGTGACCTGAAGGTTCTCCGGTTTGAGATAGACCTTGTTTCCGGTCTGCCCGCTAAGGTAATCGCTGTATATCAGTTCTGTCTCCATGGCAACTTTTTTTACCACATCGACGGCTTCTTCAAAGGCTTTTAGGGTCAGCATGTTTTTGTCTCTCTTTCTCTTGTTTTCTATTTAAGTGAATTAAGCAGTCCGCCTTTTTTGATTATATTGTCGATAAATTCCGGGAAAGGCATGGCCTTATACTGTTTCCCGGTGGTCTCGTTGGTGATCACGCCTGTTTCCGTATCGACGCTCACCTGATCTCCCGCCTGGATATCTTCGGCAGCCTCCGGACATTCCATGATGGCAAGGCCGATGTTGATGGCATTGCGGTAAAATATCCTGGCAAAGGATTTGGCGATGACACAGGAAATGCCGCATTCTTTGATGGCGATGGGCGCATGCTCCCTGGATGAACCGCATCCGAAGTTGAAGCCGCCAATCATTATATCTCCTTCGTTTACCTTCTTGCAGAAGTCCTCGTCCACCGGTTCCATACAGTGAGCCGCCAGTTCTTTGCTGTCGGAAGTGTTCAGGTATCTTGCCGGTATGATGATATCAGTGTCTATATTATCTCCGTATTTGAAAACATATCCTTTAGCTTTCATCTACATTACCTCCTTGGGATCGGTGATCCTGCCTGTTATGGCTGAAGCTGCCGC
>UQOC01000002.1 GCA_900542565.1 uncultured Eubacteriales bacterium
TCCTGAAGTAGCGCTGGTCAGGGTTATTTCAGTACCCATATCTACTGTTCCGGACTGAGGGTCTGCCTGAGGCGCGGCTACGGCAGTCTCTCCGCCGCTTCCCTCAACGAATTTGTACAGGGTGAACTCGGAAGGGTAGCCGTTTGGATTACCGTCAACCGTTCCATTTTTATATGCTCTGAATTTATTTTGGCTGCCTTTATTGCTTGCCAGTCTGACAGTGTCATCACCTTGTCCGTCGAAAGTAAATTTACCGTCGCTTTCGGACCAGGCCCAGCTGTATTCAGCTCCCCTGATGCCGTTTTCATTTCCGTCTTTCGGAGCAATGGCTTGCCCGTTGCTGTCCGTTAAGGTGACGCTGTCGCCGTCAACGGCAATCTGATACCAGGCGGTTCCTGGGTCTGATATGCTGGCCATCTGGTCCGGCACACCCATTTCTGCAGCAGATAACCATGTCCCGTCAAGGGGGCCGGGCGCATATCCCGTATCAGTGACCAGGACATATTTGCCGTCGGTAAACTGTGAAGAGTCGGTTATCTTCTCATAAGTTCCCGTAGACGATGCAAATACGGCGGTTGGTATACCCGTAAGCACCATGGCAGCCACCAGCAAAACGGCAAGTATCTTTCGCCTGTAATTTTTGCTCTTCATCTGCTCTTGTCCTCCTTTGCCTTAAATTTCATAAACAAATGAATCTATCTTAACGACCGCTCTTTTGCCCCGACATTACTGCGGCGCTTATAAGAGCTACGATCGGAACTGTCAGCAAGATCCCGACGGCGCCCGATATGCTCTGGATTATCTCTATACATATGTAGTCCGTGTTGATAAGCTGGCGGAACGGTATGTCGTATGTCTGTACCAGTATGAGCATGTTCAGGGACGAACCGGCGAAAGCCAGGATCAGAGTATTGGCCATAGTGCCCATGGCGTCTTTTCCGATGTTCATTCCCGACTTGAAAAGCTCCTTTGCCGTCGCCTTGGGGTTGTTTATCCTCAGCTCATTGACCGATGAGGCAATGCCCAGGGCCACATCCATTACCGCTCCCAGGGCGGAGATCAGCACGCCGCAGACGAGAAGGCCGCTGATCTTTAAGCCTTTGTCGGCTCCGTAGAGGATGAGGTTTTCTGCCTCCGTCATATTAAATCCGTTGATCGGCGTTATGGCCCCCACAAGGGCGGCGATGATCCCGGCCGTAAGCACTCCAATGAAACACCCCAGCACAGCGCAGAAAGTTTTCCTCGAAAGACCGTTGAGCAGGAGCAGCGCTCCGGCAGAAGTCACGCCTATGACAGCCACCGTCACCGGTATGACCGGCAGGCCTATCATAACAGCCGGTATGAGAACAAACCATATGCAGGCCAGAGTGAACAAAAGTCCCAGCAGGGCTCCAATGCCTTTCTTTCCGCCCAGGACAGCCAGAAGCACAAAGAAGATCAGCACAAAGGCGCCTACCACTATTCCCCTGTCATAGTTGAACACAGAAGCGTAATACGCCCCGTCCTCATCGGTCATGATCCGGACGATGATATTGTCGCCTTTCTCCAGGTCCACATTGAAAAGAGCGCTCATATAATTGGTAAGGCTCATTATCTCGTCTTTATGATCTCCGGTGAGTATGCGTATTTCCAGTTCCTGAGTGCCTACGCGTCTGCCCTCTGCATTGTCATAGTCCGGCTGGGCATCATCAGAAAGCACCGCCGTCACTTCGGCTTTTTCAAACACCATCTGGCTGGCGCTGGTCGGGACATGGTCTGCGGCCGCTTTGTTGAGTAGTACGGCGCAGACGGCAACTGCGGCAAATAATACGATCACGATCATCAGACATATCCTGTTGTCCCTGAGTTTTATCCATTCTTTTATTTCTCTTATCTTAGGATCAATATAATTGATTGTTTTTGTTGGCATATCTTAAAAATACTCCTCTCTCTCATAGATTATATAGTCCCTTTATCTTCTGCGGCTATCCCGCCAAGATTAACAAAATGTAAATTCCATGCAAACAGAAGGCAATTTCTGCAAACAAAAAACAGGAGAAAGCTTTTCTCCTGTAAAAAATTTTCACTTTTGCCCTGTGTTTTAAGGAAAAGTAAACTTTTTGCCGTATGTCCGGGGTGTACGCCCATCAAGTTAAACTGCAGCAGGTATGGCCCCATACCATGCCTCATACTTATCCTTTTGGCTTTATAAGGCAGTTGAGCAGGATATAAACTGCCAGCAGGACTGCTGCGGCAGCTGCAACGATACAGTATTTGCAGGCCTCGTCCACAAGGCTGCCGCTGAAATAAATATTGCAGTCAAGAGAGTCCCTCATACCTTCAGTAACTGCGGCTGGAACACCCTCCATTTCCATTTCGGCAAGCACACCATCAAGGCAATGCTCCCTGATAAGCGAGGTTCCATAAGTGCCCGGCAAAAAAACCATTACATTCCGGAGGCCTTCACCAAAAGATGCTATCGGCATATATGCCCCGCATATAAACCCATATCCGGCACTTATCATCGCCCCTACCGCTGAAATCTGTCCCTGAGTAGTGAGAAAGAAGTTTATGACTGATGAGAGGGCTGTGCCAAACAATACCAGCAGCACCACATCCAGAACAAGGCATAGAACATCAGAAAATGTCATATGCCAGCCTGACGCACCCATATATCCGAGACAAATGGCGGCTGCCGAAAGGCATATGATAAGAGTTGATATTATAGCCGCTGCATAATAGCTGACTGAAAGGACAGCGCCGTTTATGGGCGATATCCTGAAATCCTTTATATTTCCAGTGGCTTTATCCTGTACCATCAGAAAGTTGGAACAGAAAGCCACCGTAACACAGGACACTGCAAGTATTGAAGATACCAGCTGACCGGCTACCAGTCCGTCAATAAGGCCCTCTGATATATCAGCATCCGCAGGTATTCCTGCAGTAAAGCTTTCCCTGTATACTTCTCCAAGAAAAGCGGAGTACAGTACAAGAAGGATCACCGGCGTTATGAGAGATGTGAAGAACATTCCCTTGTCTTTAAAAAAAAGTTTGATATTCCTCTTTATCAGTATGATCACAGTCATTTTTCAGCGTCTCCTGTAAGGTCTTTTCCGGTGACCGCCAGAAAGACATCGTCCATCTTTCCCTTGGTTATCTCAAAATCTTTAAAGGCCTCCGGATATTTAAGTATAAGTTCTGTCGCTGCCTTGGTACTTGGCACGGCAATACGGTAAGCGTCTCTAACGGGAGTATATTCTGCACCCATCTGCTTGACGGTCTGTTCATCCGCACCATAAAGTGTGATAAAATCACCTGTATAAGTATTTTTAAGCTCAAGGGGAGTACCTTCCGCAGCGGTCATACCGCCGTCTATGATCACCACATAGTCGGCTTCTGCAGCTTCTTCCATGTAATGTGTCGTCAGAAAGACGGTCAGGTTCTCATTTTTTCTCAACTCAAAGATGACATTCCATATGCTCTTTCTTGTCTGGGGGTCCAGTCCGGTGGTCGGCTCGTCCAAGACAAGTATCTTAGGCTTGTGGAGCAACGCCCTTGCAATATCGATGCGGCGCCGCTGTCCGCCGGAAAGCTTTCCCACAGCCCGTTTTTTCAGGTCTGAAAAGTCAAGGAGCGCTGCAAGTTCATCAAATCTTTTGCGGAATGGCTGACCACTCATGCCATACAGGACTGCCCTGCTTTCCAGGTTATCATACACGCTGAGGGCTGCGTCAAGGACCGAATCCTGAAAGACCACGCCCAGCTCCCTTTTAATGCCTGCCGCTTCTCTGTCCATATCGCGTCCGTCGATCATAACCTTTCCGCTGTCTTTGGAAAGCTGGCCGCACATGATATTGATGGTGGTAGATTTTCCTGCTCCGTTTACCCCAAGAAAAGCAAACAGTTCCCCTCTTTTCACCTTAAAGCTCAGATCATTTACAGCTTTTAAAGATCCGTATCTCTTGTTCAGACTGTCTATCTCTATGATGTTATCTGTCATATCCCAATCTCTCTATCTGCCGAAATCCTCCATATCAGCCATCAGATACCGGGCAGCCTCATCGGCGTTCTTGTCCCTTATGGCTTCAATGATATCTTTGTGATATTTTGTATCTGCCGGGAAATTTATTTCTTTCCACTGGTTCCAGTAAAACTGGGCATATGCCCTTGTCAATGTGTCAAGAGCCTGTTCCAGCGCCTCGTAAGCGAATCTGTTGCGTGAAAAAGACATGAGCTCCAGGTGAAACTTCTTATTATACTCCCAATGCTTCCAGAAGTCTCTGATGGCTTCCTCTCCCGTACATAGCCTGTCTATTTCCTCCAGTTCTGCCAACTGATGGGGCTCTATGCTGTCTATCACCTGTCTCAGCATTCCTGCTTCAAATGCGGCTCTATAGTCAAGTATATCCTCAATATCGCTTCTGGTGATCCTGACCACCATGTATCCGCACCTGGGTATGCTCTTTAGGACATTTTCGCTGCATAGCTGGACCAGCGCCTCTCTCACCGGAGATTTGCTCACATTATATTTTTCCGTCAGCATGCTTTCGCTGAGTATATCATCGGGAGAATACTCTCCCTGTATGATGGCCTCCATTATATGGTCATATACTTTTTTCTTGAGATTTTCTTTGTTCATATCCCTCACGCTCTTTTTATCTACTCACTTAATATATCATCTTCCCTTTTGAAAGTAAAGCTTCCCTTGTCTTGACCTTTGATAATATTTCTGATATTATCAGTAATATAATCAGATTTTAGGAGGTTGCAACCATGATAGACCGTCAGCTTTACGACAACTTTAAAGAAATACTCAGATCCGAGCTGATACCTGCTCTGGGCTGTACTGAACCGGGCGCCATAGCCTACGGCGCTTCTCAGGCAAGGAGCCTGCTTGGGTCCATGCCTGAGTCTATGGAATTATGGTGCAGCGGAAATATCGTTAAAAATGTCAAAGGCGTCATCGTTCCCAATTCAGGCGGCATGAGAGGCATAGAGGCCGCTGCGGTGCTGGGCATGCTTGCCGGCCATTCCCAGCCTGACGACTGTGATCTCGAAGTCCTTAACAGTATAACCTGCGATGATATCTCAGAAGCCGAAAAACTCCTGAGAGAAGGTTTCTGCCAATGCCATCTTGCAGAGGATACGCCCAACCTTTACATAAAAGTCCTGGTAAGAGGCAATGGCCATGAGGCTCAGATAATCATCGAGGGCAGCCATACCAATATCACCGGCCGCATCTTGGATGGCAAGCCCATATATTCAAGCGCATCCTGCTCCGGCGATGATATGGCAGAAAAACTCAAGGACCATCTGTCCGTAAAAAAGATACTTCAATTTGCCGAAGCACTCACAGAAAAAGACGGCAGGGAACTTTTTTCTGCTCAGATACGGGACAATACTGCCATAGCCGAAGAAGGCCTTTCCGGAAACTATGGCGCGCGTGTCGGACAAACTCTGCTAAAGACACGGGATGAAGGATCTGTCAGAGCCCGTGCCGTGGCAAAAGCCGCCGCCGGCTCCGATGCCAGGATGAACGGCTGTACTCTGCCTGTCGTTATCAATTCAGGGAGCGGCAATCAGGGCATAACCGTTACAGTTCCCGTGGTGGAATATGCAAAAGCCGCTGGTGCGGATCAGCTTTCCCTCTACAGGGCCATGGCCATAAGCAATCTCATTTCCATACATATAAAACACCATATAGGAAAGCTCTCGGCTTTCTGCGGTGCCGTAAGCGCTTCCTGCGGAAGCGGTGCAGCGGTTGCTTATCTTCAGGGCGCCGATTATGCACAGATATGCAACACCATCTCCAACACACTGGGCAATGTAGGCGGCATAGTCTGCGACGGAGCAAAGGCCTCCTGTGCGGCAAAGATAGCATCATCTCTGGAGGCGGCTTTTCTCGGATACGATATGGCAAAAGATGACCTTTGCTTCAATCCGGGAGAAGGTTTTGTCGAAGATGATATTGAAGAAACCATAGATAATATCGGAAAGATCGGCAGATACGGAATGAAAAACACAGATAAGGAGATACTCCATCTCATGCTGGGCCATAAAGACTATATCTGCGACTGATCCTGTATTTAAAATGCGCCGGCTGGTAATACCACAGGCGCATTTGTTTTATCTGTTTTCTGACCGTTTTTTCTGACCTGAGGCTGCTCCGCCGATACCTGCTGCTGCAATAAGTGCAAGGAGCCAGAGCCTTGCCTGCTCCTGATCGCCTGTTTCAGGTGTCTGAGATACCGCAGTTTCCGCAGCATCGCACCTGACACAGCGTCCGTCCTGATATTCGTGTCCAAGGGCGGCGACGATCTGTCCTTCTTCTACCACCTGACCGCATGTCGGGCAGATGGCATCTCCTGTATATCCTGCTTCGGTACAGGTGGCCTCGATCGTACCGCTGATCTTTACCTGTGCCACATCGTGACTGCATTTTGCTGTTATGCGTCCTTCACCATAAACGCTTCCATATGGTGAATTTTCGGCGGTAATGGTTGGAAGCCCGCTCTGGGCATCTGTCGGGAATGACTCGATGTAATTGGCAAGTACCAGATAGTCTTCCATCACATAGTCGATGATGTTTTCTGCCCCGTCAAACATGGCGAATCCATCACCCAGATCTCTCAGCGTATAATTATATCCGGCCAGGCGATAAGTGCCATAAAGGTCAAGGGGCTCATACCGTCCTGTCTCCCTGTCATAGATCATTACATTCCTCACCCTGTATTCACCCGTCGGGCCGCCTGTCCATACGCCATGTTCATCTGACTGCACGGTAGATCTGATATATGGGTTTATCTCATAGGTAAGTCCTGATACATGCAGGAATCCACCTGATTCAGAATCCGGATTCTCGGCACTATAGTCTTTAGCACCCCATTCGAGAGCGTCCAGTATCTGCTGTCCTGATACTTCCATGAGACAAGCCACATTTCCGAAAGTGTGTATGTCCTTGCATGAAAGGTAGGTGAGTTCTCCCGTGATCGCGCCGTTCCTTATGCCGCCTCCGTTCATAATGGCAACATCCACATCCATGTCCATTTCATCAAAGAGATAATACAGCGCATCTGCCGTAAAGTCCCCTGTATTGGTCTCCTGCCTGCGTACCAGCCTCCTGCCGTTTTCATCATAGTTATCCAACACTACCTGCGAATATCCTATGGTCTGCCCCAAGCTCTCCTGTATAGATGATATCCAGCTTTCTTCCACAGCAGCCACCTCCGGGTCCTCTGGCCTTTCTGTAAAATCCGGAATGACATTACCTTCTTCATCCAGGCCTGTCTCAGTGAGAAGCTGTGCGCTCAAAGTACCGCCGGATGATATGGTCAGTTCCCCAACGCTATCAAAGTATGACCCGGTCTGTGTAAGCAGCACATCCTCGCCGTCTTTATCTTGGATCATCTGCGACTGTATACTGTGATGAGAATGCCCATCTATGAAAGCGTCCAGCCCTGCGGTGTTTGATATCACATCTGTTGACCGCCACGGAGCAGAGCTTTCATCAATACCCAGATGTCCCAGTGCGATCACATAGTCGGCGCCTTCTGTCCTTGCCTGATCTATGGCCTTCTGTACATCATCATACAGAGCCTGTCCGTTGTCCCCGCCTGAAATACCGTATATATAGTTTCCGTCTTCATCCTGGAAATATGCCGGAGTTGACTTTGTGAAAGACTCTGGTGTTGTCACACCGATGAAGGCGATCTTTTTTCCTCCGGTCTCAAAGATCTTGTAGCTGTCCAGCACATTTTCGCCTCTTTTGCCCTCTTTCTCATGGTAGAAATTACATGAGACATATGGAACGGCATAACCGGTCATCACTTCCATTGCCCTGTCCATACCGTAATCAAACTCATGATTGCCCACGGTTGCCAGATCATATCCTGCCATGACCATAAGATCCATTATCATTTCTCCTTTGTCCATGGAACCGTAGGCTGTTCCCTGGATATGATCCCCTGCGTCTACCAGAAGCACATTTTTATAGCTGTCTTTCAGGTGAGCAAGCTTCGCATAGTTCCATCCTGCTTCATCACCGCTGTTGTTGTCTATATATGAGTGGATATCATTGGTGTACAAGATCGTTATCTCTTCTTCCTGAGCCGCTGCCGACTGCGGCACTGCAAAAGTAAATGTCATGCACAATGCAAGTAACGCTCCCATGATCGCTCTTTTTCCCTTTTTCATAACATCTCTCCTATCAAGCTTTTTCTTCTTTCATGATATCCCTTATATTTTAAACCGTCCTCATAAATAAGTAAAATATATATTAAAATCTTAAAAGCCTTTGAACGCCAGGCATGCTGGCAATCGGATGTATGGTTATGGCCTTTTGTCATAGGCTGCCGGCAGCCTTTGGGCAGGGGGCTTTGCAGCAATGAGCTCCACAGGAAACTTTGCAGCAAGGGGGTCTCCCCCTAAAACTTATGTTTTATTGATTTAAGGGGGAGCGGCTACACCTAAAACAGATATTTTTCGTTTTTCAGGGGGACCGCTTCCCCCTTATTTTTTTAGATCAAGGTTTTCAGGGGGACCACGGAAAGGGAGTAAAGAGCGTCTATCCATGGATTTCTGTCGTTTTGACAATTTTACTTGTCAAAATAGTCCCTAAAATGCCGTTCTCACTCCCCCTGAAAGGGACAGAATGCATGATTTCGGTGTAGTCGCTCCCCCTGATTCTATGTTTTCCTCCGTTTCAGGGGGAGCGCATCTCAGTATAACCTTATTTTTCCTTACCGGAATGAATGTCTGCCTCTGCCCCATGTTCAACATCTTTATATAACCTGTCCGGCGTTTTTAAAAGCTCAGCTCTTTTCTCATGGCCGAAAGGGCGTTTTTTTCAAGCCTGCTGACCTGAGCCTGAGATATGCCTATCTCTTTTGCCACTTCCATCTGGGTCTTTCCTTCAAAAAAACGGATGTTGAGTATGTGTCTTTCCCTGGGAGTCAGCTTGTCCATCGCTTCAGAAAGGGATATGTTTTCTATCCATCTGGCATCTGTATTTTTGCTGTCGGAAACCTGGTCCATCACATATATGGCATCTCCATCGTCGTGGTAAACAGGTTCAAACAGTGACACCGGCTCCTGTATAGATTCCAGCGCCGTCACCACATCTTCTCTTTCGACTCCCATGTACTGGGCTATCTCGCTGACCGATGGATCGTACTGCTTTTCACGGGCGAGAGTTTCCTTTGCCTGCAGCGATCTGTAGGCAAGATCTCTCATGGATCTTGATACCCTTATGGCATTGTTGTCCCGAAGGTAGCGTCTGACTTCTCCTATGATCATCGGCACAGCATAAGTTGAGAATTTCACACCGTGGCTCATGTCGAAATTTTCCAGGGCTTTTATCAGCCCTATGCAGCCAACCTGGAAAAGGTCATCTGGATTTTCTCCCCTGTTTGCGAACCTCTGTATCACACTGAGGACCAGCCTTAAATTGCCGTTTATGAACTTTTCCCTGACAGAAGTGTCGCCTCCTTTGATCCGTTCCAGCATTTCGGTCATTTCCGCCTCTTTGTAAAGCGGCAGTTTGGCAGTGTCCACACCGCAGATTTCAACTTTATTAGCCATAATACACACCAATCCTATCAAAATATTATATTTTAGTTATGTACTGTGGCTGTCGTGTTTATGTGTGCCAAAGTGTGGGAAATGACCCTGATCCGGCATGTATGCCGGCGCTGGCTGCCATGCGCCCCGATATTATCCCAGCTTTTTGATTTCCTTTTGAAGCCTTGATATTATCCGTTTTTCCAGACGTGATATGTAGGATTGTGATATCCCCATCCGGTCGGCTACTTCCTTCTGGGTCATCTCTTTTCCGCTCTTCAGGCCGAAGCGCATTTCCATCAGCTCCTTTTCTCTCGGCTCCAGTTTTTTCATTGCGCCGTATAGTAATTTTCTGTTGACCTCATCCTCAAGCCGATGGTATACCACATCGTTTTCTGTCCCAAGGATATCCGAAAGGAGAAGCTCGTTGCCATCCCAGTCCACATTGAGAGGTTCGTCAAGGCTGACTTCGCTTTTGAGTTTTGAGGTTCGTCTCAGATACATGAGTATCTCATTCTCAATGCATCGGGAAGCATAAGTGGCCAGTTTTATGTTCTTTTCCGGTTTAAAGGTATTGACCGCCTTTATAAGACCGATGGTGCCTATTGATATTAGATCCTCAACATTTACGCCGGCGTTTTCAAACTTTTTGGAAATGTAAACGACCAGCCTGAGATTTCTTTCTATTAGGATGCTTCTGGCTTCCTGACTGCCTTTTGCATATTCTTCCAGCAATTTTGCTTCTTCATCTTTTGCAAGCGGAGGCGGCAGCACATCATTTCCCCCGATATAAAGAAGGGCTCTGGCTTTATATCTTATCATCTCCCTGATCCTGCCCGCCAGTTCGCCGGCCCTCGTCAGCGGCCGGAACATTATCTCCTTATACATCTTGCAGAAGCCCTCCTTCTAAAAAGTCTCTGTTCAAAAGTACCTCAAAATCTCCAAAAGTTCCCTGATAAAATGCTACATAGGCTTCTTCGATCCTATGATGCCTGAACATTATCATGTCTGTCCTGAGACCGTCGAGGCTGCCCTTATCAACGCCCACGGCTTTGTAAGGGATCACTCTGTATCTCTGTGGAAGGTCATAAACCTTAAAGGGCAGTTTTTCAGCCCCTCTTTTGTCTATCAATACCACCGGTTTATCGGTAAGAGGTTCCCTGAGCTGATTGCCCGAATCAACAAACGCCCTGAAATAAAAAGGTTTCCCGTCTATGACAAGGCAGACCCGGCCCCTGGCGGCTATATCGCCAGCCCTGCCTCTTATCAGTCTTACAAACCAGTATGTGAGCCCGAAGGCCAATATTCCCGAAAACAAAAGCCAAAGATATGTGACTGCGTCCATATATATTATGCCCTGATGGGATATGACCGGTTCCTGACGCCACAGAAGAATGGCCATGGCGGCGCCTCCGGACAGAAATGTCAGCACAAGGAGAATCGCAGAAGTCTTTAATATGTTCCTCAGCCCAAAAGCAGCGGCCGCACATGCCGCCCCGGCTCCTATCCTGACTGCCGCTGACATCAGGCTGCCGACAGGCAGGAAGATAATGAATCCGCTCAGTCCGCACAGGACTGCCGCTGCCAGCGCCCGCGCCGCCGAAGGCATATATCCTGCGACTTTGCCGGTCAGCAGTATCAGGAGAAGCCCTGCTATGAAGTTTTCTGCAAATAAATATTCTCCATAAATGACCATCTCTCACCTCACCTGACAATCATACACCGTCAGGTGTGCAAAGTATGTCGAAGCCCGTCGCCGCCTGGAAATTTTTTCGGCCGGGCAGGATCCTATGTCCGCCCGGCCGTTACAGCTCATGGTACCATGATATATTTTTTCTTCCCTTTTTCATCCCGGGATATCTGATAAATTCCCCGCGGCTTTATCTGTTTTCTCTCAAAAACCGACATTACATCTTCTGCAGAAGATGTTTTCAGATATACTCCCGTACTGCACGATCTTGCCAGTTCAGCCGGCAGACGCCTGAGACTGGCGCTGATGCCGGCCTCCCGGAGCATATCCTGGGCATAAGCCGCTTTATAGAATGAGGAAAAGGAAATGATATATTCTTTTCCCATCCATCTGCCTCCTTATATGGTTCATCCTGAATGCTCATCTTGGGTATGTATCGGCAATCTTCATCAGAACAGGCCGTCGAAAAATCTTGACACCAGTTCTCCGAAGGAGGCTTTATTGACATCGCCGTCAGCAACAAGAGGATATTCCCCGATCTTTTCTTCCCCATCATATACGGCCAGCTTACCTATCTCATCTCCTTTGATAAGAGGGAGCTTGACTTTTTTATCTATGGTGGCCTTTGTGACCACCGACTCTGTCTCTCCTTTACTTACCAGAGCGGTTATCCTCTCAGCAGCTACTGCATTTACTTTGCGGGGTGTACCTTTTTCTACATCTATCTCCTCAAAGACATCCCCTTTTTCGGCCACCACATGGGTCTCATAATTGGCAAAGCCATAGTCCAGTATCTTTGAAACCTCCTGATTTCTTTTGTCTGATGTTTCACATCCCAGCACAACGGCGATCAGGTGCGTGTCTTCCCTTGTGGCAGATGCGGAAAGGCAATAGCCTGCATCTGCAGTATAACCTGTCTTGATACCGTTGCATCCCTGATACTGGCGTATAAGCTTATTGGTATTGGTAAGTCCGAATTCCTTTTCTTTTCCCGGCAGACCGACGGTCATGGTGTCTTGCCATGTTGTGAACCATTCTCTTGTCTTTTCATGCTTGTAAAGTTCCATAGACATTATCGCTATATCATATGCGCTGGAATAGTGATCTGCCACAGGCAAACCGTTGGTGTTTACAAAATGCGTGTCCCGCATACCAAGCTCTTCTGCTCTTTTGTTCATCCTTTCCACAAAGATCTCCTCACTGCCGGCCACATATTCGGCCAGGGCCACACATCCGTCATTGGCGCTGGCCATTGCGACGCCCTTGAGCAGCTCTTCAACGGTATGTGCCTCACCTGCCTCCATATACATCTGGCTTCCGCCCATGGAAGCTGCTCTCTGTGAGATCGTCACTTCATCTGTAAGGTCTATCTTGCCGTCATCCACCGCCTCCATGACCAGCAGCATCGTCATGATCTTTGTCACGGAAGCAAGGGGCAGTTCGTCATGGGCATCCTGCTGGAACAGTACCTGGCCTGTGTCTGCATCTACCATGACTGCGCCTTCGGCCTCCACCTCAAAAGGCGCTTTTTCTTCCTCTGCCGGCACTTCATCGCTTACGGTCTCAAGTTCAATGGGCTCCTGTTTCGGCAATAGATGTCCTACTCCTGCAAAAGCGCATAGTATAGCGGCGCACCCTGCCGCTGTGATGATGATCTTCTTTTTTAAATCCATAAAAAAGCGCCGTCCTTTCAACATATATGCTCTCTAAGAATATATGTCGCAGGCGGCGCGTTATGCCAGTCCTTACAGTCCTATGATCTCCTTTATCAGCTTCGGCGGCTGTATCGGTTCTTTCCCTATCTTAAAAGCGGCCTGCGCTTCTTTGGCAGCATTGTCCAGCTTTGTTCCGTCATTTCCGTAGATGACCGCCATAACATCTCCCTTGCAGACTTTATCTCCGATCTTCTTGCAGACATATATGCCGGCGGAAAGATCTACAGAATCTTCCTTGGTAGCTCTGCCGGCGCCTGTATGCTGGGAAGCGAGCCCTATACGCCTTGCTTCTATCTTTTCCACATATCCGTCAGTATCTGCCTTCAGTTCTCTTTGCATACTATGCTGCGGGAACAGGGAATAATCTTCCGTAATATCAGGATTTCCCCCCTGAGCCGCAATGAATTCCCTGAGTTTGTCAAGTCCCCGTCCGTCCTTCAAGGCTTGGGCGGCCAGTTTCATGCCTTCGTCAGGGTTTTCGGCTTTTCCGCCAAGGTATACCATGATGCCGCCAAGCTTTTCGGCCAGTTCCGTAATATCTGCAGGGCCGCGTCCCTTGAGAGTCTCGATGGCTTCGATCACTTCAAGGCTGTTGCCCACGGCCTTTCCCAGCGGCTGTCCCATCTCGGTTATGGCTGCCACCGTACGGCGGCCTGCAGCCTTGCCGATCTTTACCATCAGCTCTGCCAGCGTGATCGCATCATCCAGAGCTTCCATAAAAGCGCCGTCTCCGCACTTGACATCAAGGACTATGGCGTCACTTCCAGCGGCCAGCTTCTTGCTCATTATGCTTGATGCAATGAGTCCGAAATTGTCTACCGTTGCAGTCACATCCCGCAGAGCGTATAATTTTTTGTCTGCCGGCGTAATGTGCGCGGTCTGGCCAATCACTGCCATTCCCACTGTATTGACCTGACTGAGGAATTCCTCAGAGGAAAGAGATGTCTTCATTCCTGGTATGGATTCCATCTTATCTACGGTACCACCCGTGAATCCCAGGCCCCGTCCGCTCATCTTGGCAATGGGAACTCCAAGAGAAGCAGCAAGCGGCGCTACCACAAGGGTTGTCTTATCGCCCACTCCTCCGGTTGAATGTTTGTCAACTTTTATTCCTTTTATGGGTGACAGGTCTATCGTATCTCCAGAATATCTCATGGAATCGGTCAGATAGAAAGTTTCTTCTTCGTCCAGTCCCTGAAAGTATATGGCCATAAGCAGGGCTGATGCCTGATAGTCCGGAATGTCTCCTGCCACATATCCGTCTATGAACCATCTGATCTCGTCTTTTGAAAGTTTTTTTCCATCTTTCTTCTTTTGTATGATGTCCACCATGTTCATTTCAAGATCACCTCTTTAAAGCTATCTCCTATTGATGTAGGTTCTGCCCCTAAAATGTCTGCTACAGTCGCTCCAACATCGGCGAAAGTCTTTCTTATGCCCAGGTCCGCTCCGGCTTTGACTTTTTCTCCATAAATCAGTATCGGGACATATTCCCTCGTATGGTCGAATCCGCTGTGTACCGGGTCGTTACCGTGATCTGCGCATATCATCAGAATATCCTCGCTGTCCAGGGCTTCGATAAGCTCCGGTATGCGGCTGTCAAATTCCTCTATGCATCTGCCATATCCGGCAGGGTCTCTCCTGTGTCCATACTGGGAATCAAAATCCACTAAATTTGTGAATATGAAACCGTCAAAATCCATCTTCATGGCTTCTATGGTCTTATCCACTCCGTCCATATTGCTGTCGGTGTGGACAGCCTCGGTGACGCCCCGGCCGTTGAAGATATCCCTTATCTTTCCAACGGCATATACAGTCTTGCCCGCCTTGCTTACCTTGTCCAGGACGGTCTCCTCCGGCGGCGACACGGCATAGTCTTTCCTGTCTGATGTCCTTACCCTCTTGCCGTCCTGTATCACATAAGGCCGTGCGATCACACGGCCGCAGGCCACATCGCCCACCAGGAGCTTTCTGGCCGCTTCACATATCTCATACAGCCTTTCCAGCGGGATCACATCAATATTGGCTGCGATCTGGAAAACGCTGTCGGCCGATGTATATACGATAGGCCTGCCTGTAGCCTCGTGTTCAGGTCCCAGCTGTTCTATGATCTCTGTACCGGAAGCCGGATAGTTACCCAGCACTTTTGTACCGATGGCTGTTTCAAAAGCTTTGATGAATTTTTCCGGAAAACCATCAGGATAAGTCTTGAAAGGCGTGTCTGTATATATGCCGGCTATTTCCCAATGTCCGGTTATGGTGTCCTTGCCCTTTGAGATTTCCCCCATCTTGCCGTAGGCCCCCATAGGATCCGGACATGCCAGATCGTTGAAAGAAACTCCGTCAATATTGCCGATACCCAGTCTTCTGAGGTTCGGTATGTCAAATTTATTTTTTTCTTTGGTCATTACGGCCGCAATGTGGCCGAAAGTGTCCGCCCCATCATCGCCATAAGCCGCCGCATCAGGCAGAGCTCCAACTCCCATGCTGTCTGTCACTATCAATATAACTTTGCTCATGATCTTACCTCCTTTGGCCGGGCTCCCAGATAATCCAGGGATACCAGTTCATATCTGACTCCGTTGAATATTCCTTTCATGCCTTTTGGGAAAACTTCTTTTCCGTGAAGATGCCCGTAGACACATGTCTTGACTCCGTAGCTGCTCATCAGCTCTGTGAATCCAGACGGCTGGAGCTTGTCATTTGTAGGCGGAAAGTGCAGAACGCCTATGATCTCGTCTGCTCCTTTTTTTACACCGTCTTGCAATGACATCTCCAGGCGCATGAGTTCTCTTTCGTATATCTTTTTATCATCCTGCCCGAAAAAATCATCTCCCGGACATATCCATCCGCGGCTGCCGCAGACTGCGATCTTTTTTGGGGTTTCCAGGATTTCCGGCGAACCGCTTTCCGGCGGACTGCATTCAGGTGAATCGCTTTCCGGCGGACTGCTTTCCGGAGGACCTCCGGCAGTCACTATCTCGGCCGTATTCTGTACAAAAATGAGATTTTCATCTCCGTAAAGGCGGTTGAGTTTTCCTGCAGACTGCCACCACAGGTCATGGTTTCCTTTGAATAGCAGTTTTTTTCCGGGCAGTCCCCTTATCCACTCAAAGTCGGCTGCAGCCTCCTCAAGCCTCAATCCCCAGGAAATATCCCCGCATATTATCACTGTATCTACAGGCGATATTTCTTTCATCCAGTTGGCCCTCAGCCTTTCAGCATGATTGACCCATTCTTCCCCAAACCGGTCCATGGGCTTTTCCACTCCTGGCCCAAATGACAGGTGCAGATCGCCTATTGCAAATATCTTCATATATCATTCCTTTTCATCGTATGTGCCGTATGGGATGCTCTCATCCGAGCCTTCACCTGTGTCCGTGGCATAGGCACCGAAACTCTGATCCGGTCTGCCAGATCCCTGTTCCTGCCGGACTGGTCCAAGGTCATCTTCTACTGATCCCCGTCCGGTTCCGCCAAGGCTGAAGATCTCGTCGGCCTTCTGTTCCGGCAGTTTGGTCACCTTATTGAGCTGGCGCATTATCATATTTGTCCTTGTTCCGATCAGTTTATCAAGATCATCGTTGGCCCTCTCGATCTTTAAGCGTGTTGAAGCCAGAACAGTCCCGAATTTTTCAAACTCTGTCTTTACGGCACCTAATATATTCCATACCTCGCTGGAGTGTTTTTGAATCGCCAGAGTCCTGAATCCCATCTGAAGGCTGTTTAGCAGTGCAGCCATTGTTGTCGGCCCGGCGATATTCACCTTGTAATCCCTCTGCAGTATCTCAAGAAGTCCCCTGCGCAGTACCTCAGCATAAAGTCCCTCAAACGGCAGGAACATGATGGCAAAATCTGTAGTCTGAGGGGGTTGGATATATTTATCCCTTATATCTCTGGCTTCTTTTTTTATGACTGTTTCCAGGTTCTTCCCGGCTTCTTCTATCATAGCCATATCACCTGTCTCGTATGCATCCATCAGCCTGGCATAGGCGTCACCCGGAAATTTGGCATCGATGGGAAGCCACACATGACCATCGCCGCTTCCCGGAAGCTTTACGGCAAACTCTACCCGCTCGGCGCCTGTGCCTTTGACATTGACATTTTCTTCATACTGTTCCGGCGAAAGGATCTGTTCCAGTATAGCGCCCAGCTGCACTTCTCCCAGTATGCCTCTGGTCTTTACATTGGAAAGGACTTTCTTCAGATCGCCTACTCCGGCAGCAAGGTTCTGCATTTCTCCCAGCCCTTTATAAACTGCCTCCAGCCTTTCGCTGACAACCTTGAAAGACTGTCCTATCCTGTCCTCCAGAGTTTTCTGGAGTTTTTCATCTACAGTCTGGCGCATTTGCTCCAGTTGTTTGTTGTTGTCCTCGGTCAGGGCAGAAATCTTTCTTTCCATGGACAGGCGTATGTTCTCCAGCTTCTGCTCGTTTTCTACTGCCATGGCGGAAAATCTGGTGTTCAGATCCTTGAGCCTGTTGTCCACCGCCTCCGCCGAAGTCTTTTGATTGGCAGAGATCACTTCTCCGAATGTCTGAAACGATGTCTGTATGGTCTGCACCGTGGCCTGCTGGCTCCGGTGCATGGCTTCCAGTTCTCTTGACAGGATCTCATCGTCTCTGGTGGTATTATTAAGCTGTTCACTGAGCTTTTTGCTGTTTGACACGGCCATGGCCGCCAGTATGGCCGAAATGGCGGAAACTGCCAAAAGTATGTATATAAGTATAGTATCTGTCATCCTTACCTCTCTGGTGGTCTTGTGCTTTTGCGGCGCATCCTCTGTGCTGCGGCATTTTCTTTAATTTATATATTTTACCATAGCTTGTTTTTTTAAACAACAGTTTGTGAGGGCAGATGCCAACATTGTGAGGGCAGATGCCAACATCCTGCAGCGGAAGAAAGATACCGCATGCCAGAGCCGCTGTGCCTGTCTGCTCAAGATCTGAGGCAAGGGTATCTCCCCCCGAAATCAATTTTTTTTCGTTTCAGAGGGATCGACTACACCTAAAATGAAGTTTTTTCTTTAGTTAGGGGGGTCGGCTCCCCCTGATTTCTTTTATTTGTGAATTTTAGGGGGAACTAAGGCAAGGGAGTGAGGGATATTTTTTACTGTTTTTCGCCATTTTGACAATTTTACTTGTCAAAACAGTCCCGCAGCAGTTAATCTCACTCCCCCTGAATAACTTATTATTTTGATCCAAGGGGGAGCCGATCCCCCTGGATCCTTATTTTTTCCATTATAGGTGGACTTTGTCTCAACGAATCTCAGCATTTCTTTCTAAAACCTGTGAGACCTGAGTTCCCTGCGGACTATCAGCATTTGCTGTCTGTTCTGCGCTGAGGGCGTTAATTTTCGCTGAGCAGCCGTTAATTTTTTGCACTGATGATGTTTGAGCATCATGCGAATCTAAAATACAAGTTCGGGAATCGGCACTTTTGGGCCGAAGGGTATTATGTCAGCACAGTAGGGTTGAATGATGAGACGATCAGGAAATACATCAAAGAGCAAGAGAAGCATGACATGGCGATGGATAAGTTGAGCGTGAAAGAATACGAGGACCCATTCACATAGAGAGAAGCCCCTTCAGGGGCGGCCAAAGAGGCAAGAGCAATAAGGCTTGAACGAAAGAGAAAGCCCGCGTCTTTAGGCGCGGGCTAGTAGCGGGGGCTTATAGCCCCGGTTCGAACCACCCGTTTTACGGGTGGCACCGATTTGTTTGTCATCTGCCCATTTATGTAAGGAGGGTATGTTTTTTGGTTAAAGTTTTTCTTCTTCCATAAAACGCGCGTTGGTTCCGTGTATATCGAAGAATTCTTTTGATGCTCTTACGCCGATTTCATGCGGGTATTTCTGTATATTCCTTATACAAGCATCCTCATCTATGGTCAGAATTCTCTGATCTTTCATGATTACGCGCCCATTTACCGCTGATAAGGCAACTTCACATCCCCTTGCGCTATAAACCAAATTGGGAACTATATTGCGCATAGGGTAAGTGTACACGGGCTGCATAGATGGATAATTCAGGTCAACTGCTATGAAGTCAGCCTGCTTGCCTCGCTCAAGAGATCCTGTCTCATCATCCACTCCTATAGCCTTCGCTCCTTCTATGGTGGCCATACGCAGGGCTTTCCACGCCGGCATGATTTCCGGATCACGGTATTTCAGTTTATTGAACATACATACATTTTTCATCTCATGTATAATGTTATGACAATTATTTCCCGGCGCCTGATCTGATCCAAGAGCCACATTCCCGCCGGCCTCCTGGAATATTACGCTAGGGCAGACCATTCCGTCAATGATCCCGATGGAAGCCGGGTTCACCACCATTGAAGCTCCGCTCCTTGCGATTATTCTGGTTTCTTCGTCATCGCATTCCGTAAGATGTACTGCGATCAGTGAATCATCCAGATACCCCAGATCCTGGAGAAATTCCGTAGTACGCTTTCCATAGCGGTTCTCAACCTGATAGAGTTCTCTGTCGCCCTGCTGCACATGCATATGTATTTTGGTTTTGCGCTCCTTGGCGATTTTCTGTATTTTCAGAAGCAGAGAAACGCTGACAAAATCTACCCCCTGCGGACCGAACAGGATCCGAATCCTCCCGTCACCTTTGCGATGCCACTTATCAAACAGTTCCAAGTTCCGGGCCAGCTCTTTCTCTCCTTGCGAATCGTCCATTTCATATAGCTCTCCCGGCTTATATATCCTTCTCTTTGCCGCGCGGATAGTTTGAGCAACATTTCCTCTGGCGCCGATCCTGTCGATAAACTGGCAAACATGATCCATTTCCGCATCATAATCGCCTAATGTGGTCGTACCTGCTTTTATCGCTTCTATGATAGCCACTTCGCTTCCGGCGTTCCGTTCATCAACAGTCACAGCATTATCAAACGGCTGCAATCCATACATCATCCAGTTTTTAGTATCCTGTGCAAGCCCGCGCATGATATTGCAGGCCGTATGCATATGGCCGTCGATCAGACCCGGCAGAACCACATGATGGGACATATCGAGTACTTCATCTGCCTTAAAGCAGCCATCGCATTTTTCCAAATCGATAAAATCAACGATCTTACCGCCATCAACGATCATCGCCTGATCCGCTTTGTACCCTACGCCATCGCCCTCCATAGTGTAAAAGTGAGGCGCCTTTACAATCATGTCTACTTTCTTCATATAATCCTCTTAATTCTGAGCCCGCAAGTTAAACTTCCTATTCTTTCGTAACATCCAAGAATTTAGGCTCGCCTTCCATAATGGTAGGATGAGGTTTGAATCCCTTTACATGTCCGGTATTGACAACGCTCCATCCGTTTTTGTTGTACAGAGGTACCCAGAGCGCTTCCTCGGCAGCGATCTTCTGGAGTTCTTCGTAGCACTCCATTCTTCTTGCTTCATCGGTCGTGCTCCTGGCTTCAGTTAAGAGCGCGTCAGCCTCCGGACTGCTCCACCTTGAACGATTAGGAGCAGGTATATTTTTGCTGTACATGTATTCTTGCAGCAGATCTTCCGCTGAATTGATATATGTTCCCATGATAAGAACATCGAAATCGTTTCCGCCTTCTCCACCTACTCTTTCCCAGAAGTCTGCGGTGGAGGTGTTAACTACAACATCGATGCCGATCTTCTTCATCTGAGCCTGGAAAATTTCCGCTGTCTTTGCATCTTCATCGGATGAGCAGTAAGAAATTTCTATTGACAGCTTTTCACCGTCCTTATAACGGTATCCGTCGCTTTCCAGCTTGTATCCGTTATCTTCCAGCAATTTTCCTGCCGCATCGAGGTCGTATTTATAAAAGTCTTTGCCCTCTTTCCAGTTCCACTGATAATTTTCAGGAAGTCCGGTGTACATCGCTTCCGCGTGGCCTCCCATTACGGTATTTATTATTTCTTCCCTGTCAATGGCCATATTGCAGGCCTGTCTTACAACCTTGTCTACTCTCTCTGTCTGGAACAGCAGGAACACAGGATATGGAGGCTGATATTCCGCCAGGCTGTAGTCTCCTTTAGCTAAAAGATTTTCGATTTCGTTTGCAAATACGCATCCGTTTCCTAAAATGTCCACATTGCCTGCTTCAAACTCCATAAGTCTTGTTCCCGGTTCAGGAAGGAATCTTACCTTTATGCCGGAAATATGGGCGGGACCCTGGTTTTCAAATATTGACGAACCCCAGGTGTATTCATCGTTTCTAGTCATCTTAAGATAGTCGTTGGCCATATACTCTTCAAATTTGAAAGGACCCGTTCCGTCTACAACTTCCGTTCCATATACCTTGCCTTCTGCTTCCGCCTGTTCTACGGCTTCTCCGTTCATGATGGAGGCTACCGGCACCGTCATGTTAACTAAGAAATTGTTGTCAGGTCTGGTCATATGAACGACTACGGTACTGTCATCCGGAGCCTCTATGGTATCAACAAAGTCCAGATAATATGAATATACCGTACCAGGTTCACTTCTCCAGCGTTCCCAAGTCCATTTAACATCTTCTGATGTTAATTCTTTTCCGCTGTGAAACTTAACTCCGTCCTTCAGATGGAATGTGTATGTGAGACCGTCCTCAGAAACTTCCCAGCTTTCGGCTAAAGCGTCCTTGATAGTCTGGCCGTCAAAGTCAGTTGTAACGATAGTATCGTACATCTGGTTTATATATTGCCAGTCCCCGTAATTTGATGTCATCTGCGGGTCTAAGATACAGCTTGCACCGACAGAGTAGGTGCCGACAACCAACTCGTCTGTTCCCGTACTGCTCTCATTGCTGTTTCCGCATGCAGCCAGAGCGAATACCATGATAAGGGCTAATAAAACCGATACCGCTTTTTTGCCTCTCTGCTTTAACATTTTTTTCACCTCATTTCTTATATTTTGAAAAGCGAGTCTTACATTACGCTTTTTCAACCAGTTGATATTACAGCTATCCCTCGTATCTTGGACATGCAAGCGGGGAAAGTTCGTCAACGCTCCGGTTAAAACGGTCATGCTGCGCGGTCCTGCTCCACGAACCCTCAGATACTTCTTGCAGTTCTGCGGCAAGTTCGGCCTCATTTACACCGTCAACCTGCCCGTCTTTCACCACACGCTTTCCGGCCACATAAACCTGATCTATCGAGTGTCTTGTCGCGCTGTATATTATATTTTTCACAACATCTCGTACCGGAGCCATTTCGATGTTATCCAGTTTGAACACTACAAAGTCTGCTTTCGCGCCCTTTTCAAGTTTTCCCAGATCATTTCTGCCGAACGCTTTGGCGCCGTTCACCGTCGCCGCGTTAAAAATGTCTCTGGCGGTTACGGCAAAAGTCGTCCTGTCTACGATCTTACCCATTATGGCTGCCAGTCTCATTTCCTGGATAAAGTCTGACGGGAAGGTATCCGTACCTATCGTCATGTTTACCCCGTACTCCTGATATTTTCCAAAGGATTGCAATGTATTTCCGCCTCTTGCTATGGCAATAGGACAATGAGCAACTGTAGTTCCGCTTTCTCCAAGCAGTTTCAGGTCGCTGTCTCCCGCCATGTTGATCTCGCTGTGTCCTGTGATATACAGACAGTGGGCGACGGACACATCCTCGCCGAGCATGCCCGTATCAGCCATAAGCTGCACTGGAGTTTTGCCGTACATGCGTATACATGTTTCAAATTCAAGAGCTCCTTCAGCCCCGTGGATGGTTATCCGTTTTCCCATCCTGTCCGCTCTTTTTCTTACTTCCTTGAGCATATCAGGCGTGCAGTACATGGTCTGCGTAGGCGCCCATACGGCGTGAATTCTTCCGTCATATGTTCCGTCTATGTCGCGTATCAGCTGTTCGGCTTCGTCGATCCTGTCGAATCCTTCCTTTTCGTTGAACTCACAGGCTACGGAATGGCCGTCCGGAGAATACCATATGCTGTCTTCCTCATATCTGTCTCCCGCTCTGACCGGGGCTCCCACATAAGCGCGCATTCCCATTTTTCCGGCGATCTCGGCTTCTGTTCTGGAATAACCTCCTCCATAGATCAAAGCGGTCGTACATCCGCTTTTGAGGATTTCCGCAAGGTTGAGTTTGGCCTGCAAAAACGCGCCTCTCTCTCCCAGAGACATTACGAGGGCATAGTCATAAAGAGTTCCTTCGTAAAAATACGGATTGCCTATATCCTCTCTATAGCTCTTGAGGCTGTAAACTTCGCACGGATGTGTATGGGTGTTGATAAATCCCGGAGTGATCGCCACATTGCCGAGGTCTTCCACATCTGCCCCCTCGGGTATCTGCGTATAAAATCCGGAAACCGTATCGCCCTCTACTCCCAGATAGCCGTTTTCCAGAGTTTTGTGCTGGCCCTTGTCCCATACGATTATGTATTTCGCCTTATAATATTTGATTTCTTTCATCTCTCCACCTCATTTTTACATTCTTGGAAAGCTCATCGGATAAAATTCGTCCATCTCTCTTCCGTCTTTTGTTCTCAGTTCTTTCCATGCCTCTTCGCCGATTGCCTGCAATTCCTCGCACAGGCCTTTTTCGTCGATTCCGCCGACTTTTCCGTCTCTGACGATGCATTGTCCCTCCACATATACGCGGGAAACCGTATGTCTCGTCCCGCTGTAGACGATGCTCTTAATAACATCTCTTGACGGAGTCATTTCGATGGTACTGAGGTCTACGACCGAAAAGTCAGCCGCCGCTCCCTCGCACAGTCTTCCCAGATCAGGTCTGCCCAGAGCCTTTGCGCCGTTTATCGTCGCGGCGTTAAAAATGTCCTTCGCCCTTGTCCTGTAAGTCGTATGTTCCTGAGATTTTGCCATGAACGCCGCAAGACGCATTTCCTGTATCATGTCCGACGGAAAAGTATCAGTTCCCATCCCGACATTGACTCCGGCCTCCGCGTATTTTGCAAATGACTCCAGATTTGTACCCAGTCTGATAAAAGGAGTAGGGCTGTGAGCCACATTGCTCTTTGTCTGTCCCAACAGCTTAAGATCATCTTTGTTTTTTATGAAAACCTGGCTGTGTCCTGTTATAAAAACGCAATGGGCCAGCACCACATCCTCTCCCAGAAGACCCGTATCATATAAAAGCCTTACGGGAGTTTTTCCGTACATTCTGACGCAGCCTTCAAATTCAGCCAGATCCTCCGCCACATGTACGGTAATGCCGACGCCCAGTTTATCCGCTGTTTTCCTGGATTCTTTCAGCATATCAGGCGTACATGTCATGGACTGTGTTGGTCCCAGCATTATGTGGATCCTACCTCCGAAAGTTCCGTCATAGTCTCTTACGAGTTCTTCAGCCTCCCTTATCCTTTGGAAACCGCTTTTTTCATCAAAATCATATGTGACGGAATGTCCGTCCGGTGAATGCCATATGCTGTCAGCTTCCATCCTGTCTCCGGCTCTTATCCCAGCACCCACATAGGCCCTTGCACCCATTTTTCCTGCCGTTTCCGCCTCCAGCCTGGAATATGGGCCTCCATAGATAAGCGAAGTAGTGCATCCGCTCTTCAAAAGCTCGATCAGATTGAGAGTTGTCTGAATTTCTGCACCCCGTTTTCCTAAAGATGGAAATGGATAGTCCATCAATGTGGATTCAAAGAAATTCGGGTTTCCACAGTCTTCAATGTAGCTTTTTATACTGTACACTTCAGACGGGTGGGTATGCAGGTTCACAAATCCCGGAATGATCGCCGCATTGCCTAGATCCTCATATTGCGCTCCTTCCGGCAGGCTGCTCATATAACCGGAGATGTTCTTGCCTTCGACGGCAAGATATCCATTCTCCAGAATGTGGTGGCTGCCATCTTTCCATACTACGATATACCTGGCTTTAAAAAATTTTGCGGTATCTCTCATATGCTCCCTCCTTTTCACCATATGAATATTTAAAACGAAAATAGCGGACAAAATATTAAGGCTGCGAAAATGGCTGATTACTTTCCACCCGTGTTCAGTTCTGCATCTTCATCGCGCCAGAAATGACACGCCACCGTATGGCCGTCTCCGACTTCCTCCAGCATCGGAGCTTTTTTCCGGCATATTTCCCGCGCGCTTGGGCATCTGGTGCAGAATCTGCATCCTTCTGGCGGATCCACGGGGCTTGGAGTATCTCCTTCCAGCAATATGCGATTCCTCTTCACCTCCGGATCAGGCAGAGGTATGGCCGAAAGCAACGCCTTTGTATACGGGTGCAACGGTTTCTTGTAAAGATCATCTCTTTTGGCGATCTCCATAACCTTGCCAAGGTACATGACTATGATCCTGTCGCATATATACTCCACTACGGACAGATCATGGGAAACAAACAACATGGTAAGCCCAAAATCTTTTTTCAGCTTGATAAGCAAATTCAGAATCTGTGACCGCACTGACACATCCAGCGCGGATACAGGCTCATCGCAGATGATGAATTTCGGGTCGGCAGCAAGTACTCTCGCTATGCCTATGCGCTGTCTCTGACCTCCGGAAAACTCATGTGGATAGCGATCCGCGAAGTTTTTTTCAAGGCCTACGATTTCCAGCAGTTCTTCTACTTTTTTACGCCTTGTTTTTTTGTCGCCTTTTCTCTGTATTTCCATAGGCTCGGCTATGGTCTGCCCTATGCGCATCCTGGGACTCAAAGACGAATACGGATCCTGAAAAACTATCTGAAGATCACTGCGCAATTTGCGGAGTTCTTTCTTTTTCATCCCCATAAGTTCTTTTCCCTCAAAAACAATGCTTCCTGAGGTCGGCCTCGTAAGTCCGAGAATGGAACGGCCTATGGTCGTTTTTCCGCAGCCGCTCTCTCCCACAAGCCCCAGAACCTCTCCTCTATATATGTCAAAGGAAACGCCGTCTACAGCTTTAACAAACGATGTGGGCTTGCCAAAAATTTTTTCATCTATGGCAAACCATTTCTTTATATCTTTTACAGACAGTAATATCTCTTTTTCCATTATGCTTCACCCGTCCCTTTACTCAGAGTGTGCAGATGACACCTGACCTTTCTTCCTTCGCCGACTTCTACAAGTTCAGGCTCTTTCTCTCTGCATATATCCATCGCATATGCGCAGCGAGGACAGAATCTGCAACCCTGCCTTATTCTGTTTGCTCCGCTTTTAAACGGGATCATGTAAAGTTTTTCATGATTTCCAATCTTGGGTATGGACTTCATAAGCCCTTCAGTATAAGGATGAAGGGGTTTTTTAAACAGATTTTTTACCGACGCTTCTTCCACCACTCTCCCGGCATACATAACGACCACATATTTCGCGACTTCCGCAATTACTCCAAGATCGTGAGTGATCATCATTATGGACATCTGCCGTTCGGCCTGCAATTTTCTGATCAGATCCAGTATCTGCGCCTGAATGGTAACATCCAAAGCGGTAGTAGGCTCGTCGGCTATAAGCAGCTGCGGATTGCATGAAAGGGCCATGGCGATCATCGCGCGCTGAAGCATGCCCCCGGACATTTGATGGGGATATTCCTTTACCCTCTTTTCAGGAAAAGAAATTCCTACTTCATGAAGCAGCTCAACGGCCATCTGTTCAGCCTCTTTTTTTGGTTTATCCTGGTGCAAGACTATTGCTTCCACGATCTGAGACCCTATCGTGTAAAGAGGATTAAACGAAGTCATCGGTTCCTGAAAAATCATGGAAATCTTGTTCCCTCTTATCTTCATCATTTCCTCTTCAGTCTTTTTCAGTACATCTTCACCCTCGAATATTATTTCGCCTCCTGTGATTTTTCCCGGCGGATAGGAGATCAGCCGCATGATCGACATTGCGGAAACGCTTTTTCCGCTTCCGGATTCACCGACTACGCCCAGCACTTCGCCTTTTTTTATTCTGAATGTCACATCCTCAACTGCGTGATTTTCATCTTTTCCGTTGTAGAAAGTCACAGACAGGTGATTTACTTCTATTAAATTATCATTTGTTTTAGCCATTTCCATCTCATCTGCTCCTTCCTACATACGAGGGTCCAGAACATCTCTAAGGCCGTCGCCCAGGAGATTAAATCCCGTAACCGTAACGAATATAAAAATTACCGGAAATCCTGAAATATGCGGATAAGAGCTTATGTAATCCTTGCCCGCGCTTATTAAGGCTCCCCATTCAGGTATAGGCGGCGTCGCTCCGATACCCAGGAAACTCAAAGTTGAAATTGACATAATTATCCATGCCATCTCCAGCATCGAATACACTATTATCGTAGGTATGCAATTTGGAAGTATGTGTCTGACTATTATCCTGAGATCTGAGGCTCCGGCTGATATGGACGCTTCTATATAAGGCATTTTTTTAAGGGAAAGCACCAGGCCTCGTATCAGTCTGGCATATGCCGGCATAGAGCCAAGCCCTACGGCTATGGTCACATTCCCAAGGCCCTGTCCCAGTGTCGCAACAATAGCTATGGCCAGGAGCATTCCCGGAAAGGCCATGAGAATATCCATGAAGCGCATAAGAGGATTGTCCAGATGTCTGTAAAAGCCGGATATCAGTCCGATAGGAACCCCTATGACCACGGCCACGGCCAGGGACATAAGGCTGTAAGGAATCGTTATCCTGGCGCCGTATAGCATACGGCTCAAAACACATCTTCCCAATTCATCGGTGCCAAAAGGATATTCCGCCGACGGCTTTGCGCAGGCTATGGCGCTGTTTGTCAGATACGGGTCGTGTGGCGATATGACCGGAGCCAATACGGCTATCATAATCATAATGAATAAAATTATAGCGCCTATTACCACGCTTTTATTGCGTAGGCATTTTCTAAGCATAATTGCCGCTGAACTGCTGTTTAATGTTTCCAAACCAGTCACCACCTTAATATTTGATTCTCGGATCGATCGCGCTGTATGTCAGGTCCACGATCAGGTTTACTACCAGGAACATTACCGCAAACAGCAGGATGCTGGCCTGTATAACCGGATAATCATTGCTCAGGATCGCCGTGGTAGAATATCTTCCAAGACCCGGCCATGAAAAGATATTTTCTATGACCACCGATCCGCTGAGCATGTACCCCGTCTGCGTTCCGATTACGGTTATCAGCGGAAGAGCCGCGTTTTTCAGCGCGTGTTTGATGATTATCGCACTATATTTCAAACCTTTGGCTTTCGCCGTCCTTATGTAATCCTGTCTCATTACCTCCAGCATCTCCGATCTGGTAAGCCTTGAAATGGACGCCATTTGAGGAAGCCCAAGCATCAGCGCCGGCAGGAATGCGTGCATTAGGCCGTCCATGCTGAAAAACGAATCTCCCATTCCGGAAATAGGAAAGATTCCAAGGCTCATACAGAAAAATTTCATCAGCATGAGTCCCAGCCAGAACTGCGGTATTGAAACTCCTGCGAGGGTAAGAGTCATACACGCCTTATCTATCCATGTGTTTTGCTTGATCGCAGCTACGATTCCCAGCGGAATAGCCGCTATCACCGACCAGATACGGGCAAATACGATAAGATACACCGTATTGGCCAGGGCGGTTACCAGTTCTCCGCCGATTTCTGTTTTTCTGACAAAAGATCTCCCGAAATCGCCGTGAAAAATATTTACAAAATAATCGACGAATTGTTCAAGTACCGGTTTATTAAGTCCCAGCTGCTCTCTGATCGCCTCAATGTCTTCCGGGCGGGCATTGCCTCCAGCCAGTTTAACCGCCGGATCGCCAGGCGTAAACTGCACGATAAGAAAGGTTACAGCTATCACTCCCAGCAAGATGATCGGAAGCTGAATCAGTCTTTTTACTAAGTATTTCTTCATCTCTTGTCCTTCTTTCTCTTTTTGTCTTTAACAAAGCAAGCAGCATTTCAGTCGAAAATACTTGTTTGATCAATGAGATATTGCAATAGTCATGCCACAATGGGAAATTCTGCTATTTCAATCTTTCGTCACTTCCCCGTACATATTTTTTTATTTTCAGAGTAAAGAAATTTTTATTTTTTTCATTTCCTGCTTTTTTCCCTGGAAATTTGCAATAAAAAAGCATAATATCCTTTTAGGGATTCTGCAATTTAGATACTTTATCTTTTACAGTCTTTTAATCCGTATTTTAATAGTTTATAGTTAAGCGCCTGTTTGGAGATCTTCAGTTTGTCAGCCGCTAAGGACATGTTTTTTGTAGAATTTAACGCCCATGTTATGAGTCGTTTTTCATACTCTTCCACTTTTTCTGTTAAACTTTGATCATCATCATAGTTAATCACCATAAACTTTTCATTCTCAAAATGAGATGTCAAATATGAAGGCAGACTTTCCAAGCCTATTTCCCGGGAACGGATGATGTTAAATGACCCTTCGATCACATTTTTCAGTTCCCGCACATTACCCGGCCATGAATACTGGCAAAACAGCTCCATGACTTCATCAGTCACGCCGGTAACATTTTTGTTCATCTTTTTGTTATTCTCATTTATAAAGTAATTGGTCATAACCGGTATATCAGCAGTTCGATTGCGCAGAGCAGGCACCTCGATAAAAACAGTGCTCAGCCTGTAGAAAAGATCCTGGCGCAATGAACCTTCTCTGATACAGGCGATCGGATTTTTATTGACTGCGCTTATGACTTTTACATCAAAAGAGATCGACTTATTACCACCTATACGGCGAATCTGCTTTTCTTCTATAGCTTTCAATATTTTGGCCTGCATGCCTAATTCCATTGAATTGATCTCGTCCAGGAACAAAGTTCCTCCATTGGCAATTTCAAACAGGCCCGCTTTATCCTCCGCCCCCGTAAAGCCTCCTCTTTCTGTTCCAAACAAAATACTTTCCAGCAGATTTTCCGGGATAGCGGCGCAGTTTTGAGAAACAAAATTAGCCCCGCACCGCACACCCGAAGTATGGATGCTCTGGGCGATCATTTCTTTTCCCGTACCTGTTTCTCCGCATATCATTACCGCAGAATCCGTATTAGCGATCATGGGGATCTGCTTCTTTATTTCATTGATCTTGGTTGACGATGTCACGATGTCGTCAAGATGGTAAAACTTGTCCTTGTTATTTTGAAATTTTGGTATGTTTATATACCTTCGTTGGATGTCCTTATTACGACCGTCATCAATACTCCTGGCAAAATCAATCGCACCTACGATCTTGTCTCCCTGCATTATGGGCAAAGTACTGCAGATGTTCGTAACAGTGTCTCCATGAGATGTAGTCAGATGCTCTACCCGGTCATAGATAGGCTGTCCTGTTTTAAGGACCTGCATAATGGTGCTCTGCTCCTCCGTGAGTTCCGGATGAATCTCCAGGACTGTTTTTCCTACAATTTGATCTAATTGCAGGCTATATACATCAGTCCTGAAATTAGTGTAATACTTGATAACGCCTTTTTCATCCGTGATCATTATCCCGTCGAAATAGTTATATATGTTCAGTATTTTGTCTAAATTCAAATCTGACATATCAACCACCTTCTTTCTGGCTTTTTTTAAATTATATCATATCAATCGAAGAAGCAAAAATGATAACCTTTATATGAAAGCATCTGAACTGCAATGGAAAAGTAAATCATCTGGCTTATATGCCAAATCCCTTGCAGTCCAAATGCTTTCCCGATATATCTATATCAAAGCCCTGTATAACACCCCGCATGCATGTCTGCGCGGATGAATCGTCCCATTCCGTATTCTCCAACGAATTTCCCGTCGTCAACCGCTATATTTCCCCTTAAAAGGACCTTTTCTATTTTTCCTATCTTTTTTCTTCCCTCGAATATATTGTAGTCCACTCCGTTAGGGTTATCGGCAAGGCGTACAGTCCCTTCCCACGAAGGGTCAAATATCACTATATCCGCATCGGAACCGACTTCCAGCGTTCCTTTCTGTGGAAATATCCCGTTGATCTTAGCTGGCTTGGCCGCGATCAGTTCTACAAATTTTTTTCTTGAAATCCTGCCGGTCTCCACGCCGTATGTCCATATCATAGAAAATCTGTCTCCGGCTCCCGGCGATCCGTTCGGGATTTGCGTGAAATCATCTCTGCCTGCCTGCTTCAGTTCCGCCACATCTATCCCGCAATGATCCGAAGAAACAGCCGTCAGTATACCCCTGTCAAGGGCCTCCCACAATGCGTCTATATCTTCCTGGTCCCTGAGCGCCGGCGAGCAGACATATTTAGACGCCTCATTAAAGTCAGGATTGTCAAGCACATCTTTTGTTATGGTAAGATAGTGGGTACATGTTTCACCGTTGATATTGACTCCGTTTCCTCTGGCCTCAATAAGCTCCTTAAGGGCTTCTCTGCATGTAACATGCGCTATATATACCGGCGTACCTACTTTTCCAGCCAGGTATGCCGCCCTTCTGACTCCTTCCGCTTCCGTAAACGGCGGCCTGGAAATATAATGATATTTGGGAGCCGTCTGACCTTTTTTGATACATTCTCTCCTGAGGAAATCCAGTATTTCACCGTTTTCCGCATGTACAAATACCGTGGCGCCAACTTCTCCTGCCCGTTCAAGGATCCTGTAATAAGAACCGTCGTCAACATGAAGAGGGGAACCGTTATATGCCATGAATATCTTTATACTGGATATCCCCTTTTCCGGAAATTTATATATTTCATCAAAAATATCATCTGTCAGATATGTTACCATGGCATGCAGGGCATAATCCACGCAGCTTTTGCCCTTTGCCCTGACATTGATACGGTAATCGATAGAATCCAGCAATCCAGTATCAGGGTCCTGAGGCGCGAAATCTATTATGGTCGTAGTCCCTCCGACTATTGCCGAGTCCGTAGTTTCATAACCGGCAGTATCTTTGTCGCCAACATTGCACAAAGCTGAAAAATGAGTATGCTGGTCAACGCCTCCCGGCATTACCAATTTTCCTTCAGCATCGATAATTCTATCCGCATCGGCTTCGATATGCTCCCCGATTGCTGATATTTTCTCACCTTCAATGAGGATATCGCCCTTAAATTCATTTCTGTCTGTAATTATCATTCCATTTTTTATTAAAGTTATCATATTTTTCACCCTTAACTCTATATTTCAACTATACCGTCAAATCCTTTAAATTCTTTTTTTTCAGGTGGTTTCCATGTATTGGCTTTACTGGTTTTTACCTTCATTTTTACCAGCGCCTCGGCGAACTTTACCGCCGGAACCACGCCGTCCAGTACAGGCACGCCTAATTCTTTGCGCAGTTCATCGGCAAAATCCACAAAACCGGCACATCCCAAAAGGATACATTCGGCTCCGTCCTGGGTAACTGCTATCCTGCTCTGATCTGCCAGAGCTGCCAGTCCTTTTTCAGGGTGTTTTCCAAAATCCAGCACAGAAAGACCGGTTGATCTTATGGATCGGCAAAAGCTTTCTGCTCCATAAGCTTTGACAATATCTTCCGTAACTTTTCTTGACCGCTCAAGCACCGAGACAATGCTGAAATAAGGCGCAATAAACTTGGCGGCGGTAATCGCGGATTCACATATTCCAAGAACCGGTTTATCTGTTATTTCTCTTGCTGCTGACAACCCAGGATCACCAAAACATGCGATAATGAACGCATCGGCTTTTTCTTCTCTGTCTCCTTTGATTATTTCCTGAAGAACGCCCGGTACTGACAGATACTCATCCACATAACACTCGATGCTGTCCGGGCCTGTCTTTGGGCTTACTGCCAGGATTTCTGTTTCGGGATCAGCAGACCGTAATGCTGCATCATAAATGCTGTCTGTCATAGACTGTGTTGTATTAGGGTTGATGATCTTAATTTTCAATTTCAAACTCCCCCTTATCTATCTTTTTTATTGTTTCAAGAAAGACCTCCGCGCCAGCCTTAATATCCTCCGGCGAGGAATATTCGTCATATCTGTGGCTTATACCGCCTTTGCTGGGAATAAACAAAAGCGCTGAAGGCGCTATAAAGCTCATATTTATCAAATCATGCCCCGCTCCGCTATACATTCTCATATGAGCGTATTTTTTCTCATCGGCAGCATTCTCCGCAAGCAGACAAAGCCTTTTATCACAGAGTGTCTCGGGCTGGGTAATATATTCTTCTAATCGAAGTCCCTTGTCTTTCCATTCATTCCTAAAATTATCTATTACTTCATACATACCTGTCATTTCTTTATCTCTCAGCTCGATAACGAAGCTTGTCTCCCCAGGTATCACATTGACCGCTCCCGGCTCCACATCCATGGTGCCTATGGTACATACCATGGTATCTCCGGTTGCGCGAACCTTGTCCATAAGCCATGTGATCATTTTACAGGTTTTCTCCATCGCATCATCGCGAAGGGCCATGGGGGTACTTCCCGCATGATTTGCCATCCCCTTGACAATAGCCTTGTAGCGGAGTATGCCAAAAATCCCTTCAACGATGCCTATGGTCATGCCTTTCGCTTCAAGCAATCCACCCTGTTCGATGTGGTATTCCACATATGCCAGATAATCTTCTGCCCTTCGCTTGCAGCTCCTAAAGTCTTTCTCGGAAATATGATATAAAGCCATAGGCTCCCTCATTGATTCTTCCAGAACAGCTCCGGCGAAAGCTTTACTCCCGAATGTGCCGCCAACCGCATTACCTTCCTCTTCGTTGAACGCTATCACCTCTATGGGATGTCTGTTTGCCCATCCCTCTTCTTTGAGCGCCCGCACGGCTTCAATGGCGCTTATGACCCCCAGGGCTCCGTCATAAATGCCTCCCATCGGTACGGTATCAATATGCGAGCCCACCGCGATCTTTTTCGCCATCTTGTCATCGTTGGACGCTGGCAGCAGTCCTGTAAGATTTCCTACTGCGTCTACGGAAGTAATCAGCCCTGCCTCCTCCATCTTTGACCTGATCAGCTCTCTTCCCTTTAGAAAGTCTTCGCTGTACGCCACGCGGCTTGTACCTTTTCCGGGAATAAAACCTATTTTTCCAAGCTCATACAAGTCGGCCATAAGCCTTTTTATATTTATGCCCATTCGTCTGCCTTTCTTTTTTGCAAATCATTGAGAAACTCTTCAATAAGGTCAAGGCCCCTTTTGATATGGTCCATCGACGCTGCAAAAGACAGTCTGACATAACCATCTCCATATTGGCCAAAGGCATCGCCCGGTACAACCACCACCTGTTTTTCTTCTAAAAGTTTCATGGCAAATTCTTCGCTTGACAAGCCTGTTTCTTTAATAGAGATAAAAGCATAAAATGTGCCTTCTGATGGCGTATATCTCACCAGCGGCATGGAACGGAGACGATCTGCCAGGTAATCTCTGCGTTTTCTGTAGCTCTCAACCATAAAGTCAAGGTGATCCCGCTCTCCCCTAAGGGCTTCCAATGCAGCATACTGGCTCGGCATGGCAACGCAGGCACTTATGTTTTCCTGCAGTTTTGTTATATTTCCGATGATATGCGCAGGCCCGGCCGCGTACCCTATTCTAAATCCGGTCATGGCGAATGTTTTAGAAAAGCTGTCAATGACCAGCGTGCGCTCTTTCATGCCATCGAGCGACGCTATACTTGTGAAGCTTACGCCGTCAAAAATAATGTGCTTGTAAACCTCGTCGCTGATTACCAGCAGGTCAAATTCTTTTGCCAGTGAAGCGAGCTGCTCCAGATCTGTTTTTTTCAGAACCGCTCCCGTTGGATTACACGGCGAATTTACTATTATGGCTTTAGTCTTTTCTGTTACCGCCTCTCTGATTGCTTTTATATCCGGTGAAAAACCTCTGTCGGCGTCTGCGCTGACGCTGACAGGCACCCCTCCGCACATCCGTATCTGCTGTATATAATTTGTCCAGCATGGCTCGATCACAATAACCTCGTCTCCGGGGTCGAGAATTACTTTAAGTCCCTGAAAGAGGGCGGCCATTGCTCCCGGCGTCATGGTTATCTGCGTATCCGGATCATATTCTAATCCGATTTCTTGTTCAAGATATTTGCTCACCTCACACCGGAGCGGAAGTATACCGGCGTTTTCGGAGTACCTGGTCTTTCCTTCCTTTATAGCTCTGCACGCAGCGTTTAAAATGTTTTCAGAAGGTATAAAATCCGGCTCTCCAACTGTAAAACTTATTGGGTCTTCATATTCCAACGCTTTATTGAACATTTTTCTTATCTTGGAAAATTGAATCGTCCTGGTATTTTCAGATATAAAATCCCTTTTTTGCCTCATCATCCATCCTCCTGATCTATCTTTGCACTCTGCCAGATCCATCCCCGCCTGCCAGAGCTTTGACTTCATTTACCGAAACGAGGTTGAAATCCCCTTCTATTGAATGTTTCAGGCACGAAGCGGCTGTCGCGAACTCAAGGGCTTCAGTATCGTCCATTCCCGTATAAAGGCCATATATCAGCCCTGCCCCAAAACTGTCTCCGCCTCCTACCCGGTCTACTATATGTACTGAATATTCCTTTGAAAATATTGCCTGCCCGTCATGGTACAGCATGGCCGCCCACTTATTGTCGCTGGCTGATATGCTTGTTCTCAGCGTGATCGCTGCGTAATCAAGGTCAAAGCGTTCAATCAGCTTTCTGGCTACATCCTTATATCCGTTACGGTTCAGCTTTCCGGCATTGATGTCTGTAGCATCAGCTTTTATCCCAAAGACTTTCTCTGCGTCCTCTTCATTGGCAATGCATACATCGGTATATTTCATGAGCTCGCCCATCGTCTCAGCGGCTTGCTCACTTGTCCACAGATTTTTACGGAAATTCAGGTCGCAGCTTACCGTAATATTTCTTTTCTTAGCTTCTTTTACCGCATCTTTACAAATTTCAGCCACATTTGGCCCAAGTGCGGGGGTAATCCCTGTAAAATGGAACCAGCCGGCGTCCTTAAAAATCTCGTTCCAATCAAAATCATCACGGCAGCTTTCACCGATCGCTGAATGTGCTCTGTCGTAAACGACCTTTGAAGGTCTCTGCGATGCGCCTTTTTCCAGATAATAGATCCCAATGCGGCTGCCGCCTGTCGAAATGCCGCCGACATCTACTCCATATTTTCGCAGTTCCCTGATAGCCGCTTCCCCGATCGGATTATCCGGTAATTTTGTCACAAACGCCGCGTCGAGGCCGTAATTTGCCAGCGATACAGCAACATTGGCTTCACCGCCTCCAAAAGTAGCCTGAAATTCCGGCTCCTGCAAAAAACGAAGGTAACCTTTTGGAGCCAGTCTGAGCATTATCTCTCCGAATGTTACGATTTTTGACATTTTCATTCTCCTTTCACTCGAATCGCTATTTCCATAGCCTTGCGGCTTATTTCAGTTATTTCCTCCCACCTGTTCTCTCTTATGAGTTCATCCTTTACCATAAAAGAGCCGCCGCACGCTATAACGCTTTTTTCCCGCAGGTATTCCCCCAGATTATTTAGAGAAATACCTCCTGTCGGCATAAATTGTAAAGATTGAAAAGGCCCGGCCAAAGCCTTTATTGTTTTCACTCCTCCAAACTGCTCTGCCGGAAAAAATTTTACGACAGACAGGTTCTTCCTCATGGCCTTTTGAATTTCTGTCGGCGTTACGCAGCCAGGCAAAGGCAACAGCCCCATCTCAAGCGTAAAGTCAACTATTTCTTCATCAAAGCCCGGGCTTACAATGAATTTTGCGCCAGCCTTTACAGCTTTTTCAGCCTCTTCCATGTTTGTGACGGTCCCCGCTCCCACCATCATATCCGGAAAGGCCGATGTAATGGAGGCTATGGCCTTTTCAGCTCCGCTTGCGCGAAAAGTGATTTCCGCACAATTTATCCCGCCCTTTCGCAGCGCTTCCGCAAGCAGCTCCGCTTTTTCATATTCTTCCAGTTTTACTACCGGTACTATCTTTGCTTTTTTCAGTTCTTCTTTCATAACGCGCCGTCCCTTCTTTAAAGTTTCTTAGCTTTACTTTATCAATTATCATCTTCATAAGAAATCGCTCTTTCGTTTGATTTTCATGGATAAGTTTTTTCTTTCTATGGTTCTTTTAGGTAAAAATCTACTACCTTTTGTACCTTTTCTCACATTAAAAAAGAAGTCTCACAAAACGGATCTGCGCTTTGCAAAGACTTCTCTTTTTGCTATGAATAATATTAAATTATATGCGTCATATTTCAGCTAAAGTTCATCAAAATTGATCTTATCTGTAGATAACGGCAATCCCTGAAGAAGCTGTACACGATTTGTTACATGCATTTTCTCATAAAGACTGTGAAAATGCTTTTTAACAGTGTTGACGCTTATATTCATCAATCCTGCTATCTTTTCATTGCTATAACCCTTTACCGCATAGTCCAGAAGTTCCGACTCTCTGCCTGTAAGGCCGAATTCTCTGCTTATCCTCTCATGATATCCTTTAGCAAAGAAATATCTCGCGTCGCCTTTTTTATTTTCATAGTAAAGTCTGTAGGCCAGATGTTTATGAAGCTGATCCATGATAAAGAGATCTCTCTTTGTAAAGTCATCCCTTCCTTTTCCTCGGAAAAAAGTTACGAGTCCAACGACTTCTTCGCGAAACACAATATTCATGCCCATTGCATACTTAAACCGGCACGGCAAATAAAAATTATGATAAATATTGGACTGTTCCATAGCCTCTTCCGTTAGAAGCTCTGTCTGCAAATACGCCATATTATACCCGCTGATCAAAAGCCAGTAAAGAGGATTTCCGTTGCTATAATTTTTTTCATACAAATCAATGTTCTTATCATCTATATTATAGGAAACGCTATTTGTAACCTCATGGTTGTCCACAAGTGAAAAAACGGCTCCATCAAATCCTATGAGCATATTGAGCCTGTCTAAAACAGTCTTTCTCATATCATCAAAGGAGTAGATGAACGATATATTATATGCTATTTCATTTAAAAACATCCATTCGCTTTCCTGTAAAAATGCCATAACTAATCCCCTCACATCAAGCTTATGCTTTTTCAAATGTTACAAATATATTGTGCCTATATATTGTCTCAAGTATATTTTATTTCTTAATCTGTGTCAACAACCCTTATTTATATATATGGATCGATTTTTCGCTGAGCAGCCGTTAATTTTGACGCTTGCGGAAATCCACCGTCTGTGATATATTATTATGGTCACGGAGATGTACCCAAGCGGCTGAAGGGTCCGGATTCGAAATCCGGTAGGTCGGCTCTGCCGGCGCCAGGGTTCAAATCCCTGCATCTCCGCCACAAAACCCAGCCTGCAAGCGGTTATTGGCCGTTTGCAGGCTTTTTCTTTTTCTCCGCTTTTTCAGGGCATCTTTCTTGAGTTCTCTCTTTATATCTCCCATGTTTTCTCAACTAATCAATGATTTTTTGTAAAAAACCACCTCTAATCGAACTCTAATTTCCTATTTTTTCCGCAACACACTTTATATATGGTCATTTATTTCGAGTGTATGGCCTATGCCCTCGGTTTTAAAGCAGCGAGCAAAAAAGTTATTTGCTGCCGTGAACAATAATGTCTCGCGACTAATAGCTGAGAGGCTGATCCGATGACTTGATAAACTTCTGTTCATCATGCGGATGTCGGATACATCACAACCTTTTCCACATTATCTGGTTCAAGGAAAGTTATGGTCATTGCCATCCGATAAGGCAATGTCTGATCTCCTCCGTTCACATAGAATATATTTTCTCCATTTTCTAAGGTTAAGCCGCTGCTAAGCCATGTTTTTCCGTAATTTTCCTCTGATAGCTGGGCAAGATATGTCGAGGCTATGGGGCGCAGGCTCGTTTGGCCGTCGTCGCTGACGGCAGCTTCACAGCATAACATCATTCCCTCTTTTCCATATGTGTCATAAGTATATTGCATGGAAATGTCTGATTTTTCTTTTAGCGTGATGCAAAGAAATATCGCTTTTTCTTCCGGCGTCGTACCGTCTGGCTTTGCTATCGTTTCCAGCTCGATTTCCAGCTTTCCATTCTGAGGAATGGCCAGTTCCTTCGGCTCCTTAATCTCATTTTGGCTGAAGGATGTATTTTGTTCACCGGAGCTGCCTGTATCCTCGCTGCGGCAACCGGTAAATATGAAAAGAAGCACGGCTGCCATCAAAATGATAAATGTCTTTTTAACTTTCATTTTCAAAGTTCTCACCTCAATTCGTTCATTATCAACTGATGGGTGAATATTATCAGGCAATGCTTAAATTAATATGTAACTGTTTATTATTTTTTTCTGAATTTTTAATGGCCGTTACATTATCTTCTGCTATCCTGCCTGTTTTCATAATTGTCGCACATCTTCTCGATAGAATCGACTTTTTGCCCGCACTGCCTGCGGTATTCAATATGCAGCCGAGTTGAGTCTATTGCCTTTTTCAGTCCGGTACTGCCAAATTCGCTGAGTATCTTATCATAATATTTTTTCATGGCTTTTGCACTTATAGCCCGTTTATATATTTTACCTGTCAGCATACCGTATATGGCGTACAAATACATTATGGCTGAATTTCTGTTCATTCCTGTTTCTGAAGAAATTTTTCCGGCAAGCTCCTGAATGCTCTTGCCTGTGGCTGCTTCCTTGCCGTATTCATAGCACATGTCAATCATTTCGTCTGTCATTTTCTGATATGAAGAAGCTGAGCTTTCCGGCTCTGCGTTGTCTGCATTGTTAACTTCGCCTGACCGGATGTCCTCAATCTCTGATTGCCATTGCTTCAGCATTTTAACTTCTTCTTCAAGCTTTTGGATTCGTGTCATAAGTTCCAGAATGATATTTTCATATTGCATAATTATCCTCCATTCTTTTAAACGTTTATTTTCTATTGTTTTATATTTCTATATATAACAGATTTTTGCCTATGTCAAGTCATATTTTAAATTTCATGTCAAATATCATATATTTCATTGGAATTCATTTTTACCGTTTTGGTTTTCTGCAAGTTATCCATTTTTCCGGATATTTCTCATGCCTGTTGTTTTCGTCATCTTGCTAATATAGATTTTTTAATGTAAAATATCCCCATGGATAATACTCAGGGAGGAGCTTTCATGCAGTATATACGCCCCATAACAGACAATACATATGACGAATATCTTCGCGATGAATCACGATATACAGGCTGGGCAGAAGCAATCGCCTTTCCGAAAGATGAAGCGCAAGTCATAGAAATAATGAAAACAGCCCGGCAAAACCGCACGCCGGTTACCGTACAGGGCGCCCGCACCGGTCTCACAGGCGCAGCCGTACCTCAAGGCGGATATATCTTAAATATGAGTAAGATGAACAAGGTCATCGGCCTGCGCCATGACGGCGGCAATTTTTTCATCAGGGTGCAGCCGGGACTGCTCCTTACTCAGCTCAATAAAATGCTGGAGCAAAAGTCCTTTGACACAGGAGTTTTGAGCGCCGAAAGCATGGGGGCGCTCTCAGCAATGGAAGGAGGCCGATGGATATTTCCGCCCGATCCGACCGAAATATCTGCTTCAATCGGCGGCATGGTATCGTGCAACGCATCCGGCGCAAAAACATTTTTTTATGGCCCAACCAGAAGCTATGTTGAAGCCCTGAGGGCTGTGCTTCCCGGAGGAGATGTTGTCGCTTTGCGCCGTGGCTGCTGTATAGCTCATGGAAGAGATTTTGATATTACTACGGAAGGGGGCCGCCACATAACAGGCTCCCTGCCGTCTTATACTGTACCAAAAGTAAAAAGCGCGGCTGGATATTACATAGACGAAAATATGGACCTGATAGACCTGTTCATAGGAGCCGAGGGAACCCTCGGCGTCATCACCGAGATAGAATTAAAACTCGTAAAGCGGCCCGCCATGCGAATCGGCGCAGTGGCGTTTTTACCTGATCGTCAGTCTGCCGCTGATCTTGTACGGGCCCTCAGGCATGAGTCTCTGCCGCATGGAATACAGCCTCTTTCCTCATTGCCCCTTTCTATAGAATATTTTGACCAAAGAGCCCTGGCGCTGCTGGCAGATCAGCAAAAAACCAATCCGGCCTTTTCACAGCTTCAGCCGCTGCCGCCAGGTATGCCCACGGCAGTTTACACCGAATTTGACGGAATTGACGAAGATGAATCCTGGAATATTCTTTCGGGACTTGGCGTTCTGGTAGAACAGTTCGGCGGAGACGAACATAACACATGGGTAGCTCTTGACGGCCAGAAAATGGAAAAACTCAGGTTTTTCCGCCATGCCTGCCCCGAATGTGTCAACATCCAGGTCGATCGGTGCCGCAAACAGGATCCGCATATAACCAAGCTGGGAACTGATATGTCAGTTCCCGGTCAATATCTTGACAGGGCTATGGACATGTATGAAAATGATCTGACAGAGGCCGGTCTTGATTTTGTGATCTTCGGACATATAGGTCAGAACCATCTTCATGTCAATGTGATCCCCCGCTCAATGGAGGAATACGCCAGAGCAAAGTCCTTATATATGACATGGGCCGGCCGGATCTCATCGTGGGGCGGTTCTGTCGCCGCAGAGCATGGTATCGGGAAACTCAAAGCTTCTTTTCTGCGCGCCATGTATTCTAATCAACAGCTCAAAGAAATGGCCGATCTCAAAGCTCTCTTTGATCCTGACATGCTTCTCTGCACCGGTAACATTTTCTCCACTGACCAAGATGAAGACAGAGCCTCCAGCATAGCTGCCGGCCCGGCGCATGGTTCTTTCACCCGCCGGCCAGGCGGCCAGACAGTAAAAGATGACAAAAAGGAGCCCCGCCAATGAAAACGATATTATGTGTAAAACAGGTGCCTGAATCATATACGGTCCGCCTCGACCCTGTAACCAATACCCTGCAACGGGATAAAGCCCCGTCCATACTCAATCCCTTTGATCTGTTTGCAGCCGAAGAGGCAATCCGCCTCAAAGAAAGATACGGCGGCAGCATATGCGCTTTTACAATGGGAATACCAGCAGCATCCAAAGTCCTTAAAGAAGCAATGGCTATGGGAGCAGACGATGGAATATTGCTAAGCGACAGGCAGTTTGCAGGCGCGGATACTCTGGCAACCGCCTATACTCTCGCCCATGGCATACAAAAGCGTGGAGACTTTGATCTTGTCATATGCGGCCGTATGGCTACCGACGGCGATACAGCTCAAGTCCCGCCCATGCTGGCCGAATTTCTCGGAATCCCTGCGCTGACCGATGTATGCAATATCATATCAATCAAAGACGGCTTGATTCAGTGCCGCCGCATGAGTGACGACAGTTACGGCATATGGGAAATGAAGCTTCCCGCCCTTATAACCGTCACAAAAGAAATAAATGTTCCCAGGCTTCCATCCATAGCAGGTCTGCGTTATGCTGAAGAGCACCCGGTAACCACCTGGTCTCTGTCTGCTCTTCACCATATAGACAGAGAACGCATCGGCCTTTTAGGATCGGCTACTCATGTCAAGCGAACTTTCATCCCCCATCAGGAGATCAGTACCCGCATGATAGACGGCTCTCCTGAGCAACAGGCAGCAGAGCTTGCCGAAGAGCTTACCAAACTCAGCATCATATGAAAGGAGGCTGCCCTTTATGGTCTTTATTATATCTGAAAAATGTATAGGCTGCGGTTTGTGTGCAAAAGCCTGTCCTTTCGGAGCCATCTCCGTTATAGATCATCTCGCAGTGCTGCTTCCCGAGTGCACCGGCTGCGGCGCCTGTACCGACGCATGCCCTCAAAAGGCTATCTCCGCAGATGCAGCCCCAAAGCCGGAACCTAGCCATGCCTCCGGCGGCATTTTTGTCATCGTACAGACCGACGGCCAAAATATCCGTCAGGTATCCCTTGAACTTCTCGGATGCGCCCGCAGACTGGCCGGCATGCGGAACTGTCCTGTTACCGCAATGATCTGTTCTTCCTGCCGGAGTGGCAAAGACTGTTTTTCCAGTGACAATGACGCCCGGATTCTTATAGCCCACGGGGCAGATCATGTCATTATCATGGACGATTGCCCTCCAGAAAACGATGCTGCTGTCGCATATGCAGCTTCTAAGATCATCAAAGAGAGAAAGCCTGAAATCCTGCTCATAGGAGCCACCGTCTTTGGAAGAGCCCTGGCTCCGCGCATAGCCGCCAAGCTTCAGACCGGCCTTACCGCAGATTGTACCGGTCTTGATATAGACCGGGAAATCGGTATGCTGATACAGACCCGCCCGGCTTTCGGCGGCAATCTCATGGCATCTATCGTCTGTCCTGACCGCCGTCCTCAGATGGCCACCGTCAGGCCAAAGATCTTTCCAGTTCCAAAACCCGACAACGGCCGCACAGGAACCGTTGAACACATATCTTCCGCACCTGCCGGCGAACTGATCCCTGTCCTTCTCCATGAGATAACAGACGAACAGGACGGTATAAATATCGCCGACGCACAGATAGTAATAGGTGTAGGCAAGGGTATCGGAGGAACGGACGGCATAAAAATGGCGCAGGAGCTTGCTGATACTCTTGGCGGTGTTATAGCTGCTTCCAGAGCCGTAGTAGATACCGGCTGGCTGCCTTACAGCCGTCAGGTAGGTCAGACAGGCAAGACCATATCTCCCAAACTGTACATAGCCTGCGGCATCTCAGGAGCTATCCAGCATATAGTTGGCCTTGCAAACATAAAGACCATAGTCGCCATCAACAGCGATCCTGACGCTCCGATATTTCAATCAGCCCATTATGGGATAGTTGGCGACTGTACATCCCTGCTCCCGGTACTGACTGAAAATATCAAAAAAATAAAAAAACGCTGACATGATATAATATGCCAGCGTTTTCCCGTCCTATCACTGTATGGCGCGGCTCCTGCCATCCATCCACATGGCCAGCACAAAGCCGGCGGCGAAGCACACCAGCCCGGTCAGGACCTGAGATAGGCCTTCAAACATCGTCGGTGCGATCATCAGCACCGATGAGATGACAAAGCCAAGGATTATCTTGGAGACTATACCGTAATATCTTTCTATAAGCATATTCATTATCCTGGCTGTCACCGCAATGGTCACAGCAAACCCCAGCAGCAGCGGCACGAGTACCTGCATGTCCAGATCGCCTATGCCCTTGGCCATCGGCTGATAGAGCCCCATGAACAGCAATATGGACGATGAGCTCAGCCCGGGCACCACCATGCTAAGCCCCCATACGGCGCCGCAGAATACATACCACCAGAAGTCCGGCTGAATGTTCCCGGTCACGCCGTCATCAAGCACATTAAAAAATATGTACGAGCCGATCAGTGCGATTATAAAAAAGGACCAGCCCTTTTCCGAACCGGCCTTGGCTGACCTTCTCATCAGGTCAGGCACGGTGCCGCAGATGAGCCCGCAAAAAAGGAACATCGCCGCCACGGCAGAAAAAGCCAGAAAGCTTTCCACGATCTTGGCCAGCAGGATGAATCCCACTCCGCCGCCTAAAATCACGGATATGAGCAGTTTATAGTTTTTCCTGAACGAACTTATCGGGTGGGATAAAAAGGCCATCATGGGCTCGTATATCCCGAACGCAACGCAGAGCACACCGCCGCTTATGCCTGGCAGTATGGCCCCCGTGCCTATGAGCACCCCCTGAAAAAAAAGCAGGAGCATGTCTTTCCATTTGTATGTCATCTAAACTCTCCTCTATCCAATATCCTGTATCACAGGTCACCCCAGTTTACGGGGTCCTGCCCCGTTATTTCCATATATCTGTTGGTCTTGCTGAAATATCCTCCGCCAAAAAAGCCTTTCCATGCCGAAAGAGGACTCGGATGAGCTCCCGTTATAACCATATGGTCTTTGTTCGTTATGAGCTCTGTTTTTGACTTTGCATTGGCTCCCCACAGGATAAAAACCAGCGGTTTATGCCTTTCATTTAATATCTCGACTATACGATCCGTAAAGATCTCCCAGCCCTTTCCCTTATGGGAATTGGCCTGCCCCCTGCGCACGGTCAGCACCGTATTCAGGAGCAGCACGCCCTGCCGGGCCCAGCCTGCCAGATAGCCGTGGGACGGAGGTTTTATCCCCAGGTCGTCTTCTATTTCTTTGTATATGTTTACCAGAGACGGAGGTATCTTCACTCCTTTATTAACCGAAAAACACATGCCATGAGCCTGTCCCGGCTCGTGGTAAGGGTCCTGTCCCAGTATCACAACCTTCGTATCCTGATAGGAAGAATACCTGAGAGCGTTGAAAACATCATCCTTTGGCGGATATATCTCATAGCGGGATCTTTCGTCATCCAGAAATTGTTCAAGCCTTTTAAAGTATGGCTTGTCAAACTCATTTTGTAACACACTGTCCCAATCATTTCCAATATTAGTCATTTTGCTTTCTCCTGTTATATGATTATATCATAACATACATTACTTTTGTTATCAAACTTTACGAAAATAACTGCAAAAACATTTATTTTAGTGTATAATAAGAATACCATGTCAAATGTATATGTAAGTTGTCAGGCTGATCAGGCCTTAAAAAAATACCTGAAAGAAGCAGGTCACAGAGTTTGCGAAGTCAGGTCTACCGTCAAGATGGATCCCCCAATAAGCACCCATCCGGATATATATATGTGCGCCCTCAGGGACGGGTTATATCACGGGGAGCGTTTTCTCCTGCACCCGGACTATCCGGGCCACGCCATATTCAATGGATGTTCCACAGGCAAATATTTTATACATAACCTAAAATATACAGCTCCTGACCTTTTGGAGGCCGTACGCAGAGAAGGACAGATCCAGGTCCATGTGGCCCAGGGGTACGCCAAATGCAGCTGTGTGGTGGTGGATGAGGATTCCATAATCACGGCGGACCGTGGAATATGGAAAGAAGCTGTCAAGGCCGGAATGGATGTGCTTCTCATCGAAAGGAGCCAGGTCATCCTGCAAGGCTATCCGTACGGATTCTTAGGTGGAGCTTCCGGAAAAGTGGGCAGCACCATCATTTTCAACGGCGATGTCACCAGGCACAGCGACTATGCCAGGATACGCGATTTTATCGAGAGCAGGGGTCTTGAAATAGTGTATTTCAAGGATTACCGCCTTACCGACATCGGCTCCATCATAGAGGAAAAGGTCGAGTGATATGAAAAACCATGCCATAATCCCCATCTTCATTCCCCACAAAGGGTGCAACAACGAATGTGTCTTCTGCAACCAGCGCAGGATAACCGCCCATTCGGACCCCCTGAAGCCGTCAGACATACATAAGACCGTTGAGCAATACATGTCCACCCTCTCAAAGATGAACATGTCGGAGATCGAGCTGTCATTTTTCGGCGGTTCTTTTACGGGCATACCTATGGGCGAGCAGAAAGCTTTTCTGGCAGTGGCGCAGGACTACAAGACCCGGGGCGTCATCCAGAAGATACACCTTTCTACGAGACCGGACTACATAGACCGTCCGATACTTGAAAATCTCAAAGCTTTCGGCGTTGACACCATCGAACTGGGCGCCCAGTCATTCGCCGACCATGTCCTTGCGGCCTCTCACCGGGGCCACGACTCCGCAGCCATATACCACAGCTGCCGGCTCATCAAAGAATACGGCTTCAATCTGGGCATACAGCTGATGATAGGGCTTCCCGGGGATACTTTTGAGGATGACATTTTTTCGGCCGAGGAAACTGTCAGGATCGCACCGTCCATCGTTCGGCTCTATCCTACTGTGATCATTGAAGATACGGGCCTGTACGACATGTTCCGCAAAGGCACATACCGTCCTCTCAGCAGCGACAATGCCATCCGCCGTACCGCTGCCATGTACAGGATCATCGACGGCGCAGGTATCAATATCATCCGGGTCGGTCTCAAATCTTCGGACATCATAAACGACAAAACGATAGATTCGGGAACTTTCCACCCGGCTTTCCGCCAGCTGGTGGAAGGGCTCATAGCAAGAGAAGACCTTGAAGCTCAGCTTGAGGGCCTGCCGGAGGGCACGGCGGTAAGCTGCGCATCCCACTCGGATTCTTTCAACAACATGATAGGCCACAAGGCCTCCAACAAAAAATATTTCAGCGAAAAGTTCCCTTCGCTGCGTATTAAATATATCGCTGATGATTCAGTGAAAAAGGGCGTCTATTCGGCGCTCGTTCAATTCGTGCAAAAGGAGAGTCAATAAGTATGAAAGCAGTTTTAACAGTCATAGGCAAAGACATGGTCGGTATCCTCGCCAAGGTGTCGACGGTCTGCGCCGGAAAGAACGCCAATGTCCTTGAAGTGACCCAGTCAATACTGGACGGATATTTCTGCATGGTCATGGTCATAGATATAAGCCGGCTCAGCTGCCAGTTTGAGGAACTGGACAGCGCCCTCAAGGAAGCGGTTCCTGATATGGTCATTCATCTGATGCACGAAAACATCTTCAATTCAATGCACAGGATATGATCTGAGGGAGGACAATAATGGTAAACTTTAACGATATCATGGAAACCATCACCATGATACAGGACGAAAATCTTGATATACGCACCATCACCATGGGCATATCGCTCCTGGACTGCGCCGACAGCGACATAGACCGTTCATGCGAAAAGATTTACCGCAAGATAACGGAAAAGGCCAAAGACCTGGTGGCTACCGGCGAGGCCATCGAGCGCAAATACGGCATACCCATCGTCAACAAGCGCATCAGCGTTACGCCCATCGCCATGCTTGTGGCTGCCAGCGGCGGCGATCCGGTCAAGTACGCCCTTACCCTTGACAGGGCTGCAAAGGCCGTAGGAGTAAACTTTATAGGAGGATTCAGCGCCCTCGTCCAGAAAGGATTCAGTGCCGGCGACAGAGAACTGATAGAGGCAATTCCTCAGGCCCTTGCCCAGACCGAGTTTGTATGTTCCTCCGTAAACATCGGCTCCACAAAGGCAGGTATCAATATGGACGCAGTTAAGATCATGGGCGATGTTATCCGTAAGACTGCTCAGCTCACCAGCGACAGACAATGTATCGGAGCCGCCAAGCTGGTGGTCTTCTGCAACGCTCCTGAAGATAATCCGTTCATGGCAGGCGCCTTCCACGGCCCGGGAGAGCCGGATGTGGTCATCAATGTGGGCGTTTCAGGCCCGGGAGTTGTCCGCTCCGCTCTCGCCAAGCTTCCGGCCGATGCGCCGCTCAATGAGGTGGCCGAGCTCATCAAAAAGACCGCCTTCAAGATCACCCGTATGGGCCAGCTTGTGGGTACCGAAGCTTCCCAAATGCTGGGAGTCCCTTTTGGCATCATAGATCTTTCGCTGGCCCCGACACCGGCCGTAGGCGATTCTGTAGCCTACATCCTGGAAGAGATAGGCCTGGAGCAGTGCGGCACCCACGGCACCACGGCCGCCCTGGCCATGCTCAACGACGCTGTCAAAAAAGGCGGTGTTATGGCTTCTTCCAGCGTTGGCGGACTTTCCGGCGCCTTTATCCCGGTCACCGAAGATGCTGGCATGATAGAAGCTGCCAGAGCCGGTACCCTTTCCATAGAAAAGCTTGAGGCCATGACTGCGGTATGTTCCGTGGGGCTTGATATGATAGTAATACCCGGTGATACCCAGCCTGCCACCATTTCAGCCATCATCGCTGATGAGGCTGCCATAGGAATGGTGAACTCCAAGACCACCGCTGTAAGGGTCATACCTGCCATCGGCCTTGAAGAAGGCCAGGAACTTGACTTTGGAGGATTGCTTGGCCGCGGTCCTGTCATGCAGCTCAGAGGCCAGTCATCACAGAAGATGATAGAAAGGGGAGGCCGCATACCGGCTCCTATGCAGAGCTTGAAGAATTGACCATTAAACGGTGAAGTTTTGGTGGTTTATTCCCTACCCCCATTGACAACGCTCCGGATAAGATTACAATTAAATATATGGAAATTCTTTAGGAGGCGTTTTAATGGGCAATTTCAGGTACAGAATGGCACAGTTTTTGATGGGCAGAAATGGATTTGACAATTTTTGCCGCGGCTTGCTGTTCCTCGCCATGATCTTAATCATAGCTGATATTTTTGTGCCGGGCAGCGTACTTCGCCTGTTGGGGCTCATTGTTTTGGTATATTCATATTTCAGGGCTTTTTCCAAGAATATCGCCAGGCGTCAGGCCGAAAATGCCTGGTACACATCATGTGTGCAGGCCCCGTTCCGTTCATATATGAGCCGGGACCGCAAGCACTACAAGTATTTCAAATGTCCGACATGCAAACAGGTCCTCCGGGCTCCCAAAGGCCGCGGGAGGATAAGAGTCACCTGCAGCAGATGTCACCATGTATTTGAAAAGAAAGTATGATAAAACCGCAGATCATTCTCTGCGGTTTCTTTTTTTACAATAATCCTGAAAAGAATCCTCCTGCCCAGTCGAAAAGCGGCACCAGCAAGATCGGCATAAAAATTGCCGGTATAAAATTCATGATCTTGAGTTTAGCCACCCCGATAAGATTAAATGCCAGTCCGATCAGCAGCAGGGAGCCTACACAAGTCATCTCTGCGATGACCGTATCGTTGAGGAAAGGCTCGATGAACTGAGCCAGGAGCACTATCGTCCCCTGAAATACCAGCACGAAGACCGACGAGACCAGCACTCCGAAGCCGAGAGATGCGGCGAAGAAAACAGCTCCTATGCCGTCCATCGTGGCTTTTGTAAGTAGCATCGTGTTATCGCCCAGCAGTCCCGCCTGCAGCGAGCCTACTATGGTCATGGCGCCTACGCAGAACACCATGCTGGCGGTAACAAAACCTTCGGCAAAGGTGGCGTCCCCTTCGCCTTTGTTCTTTACGAATTTTTCTTCGATCTTTTCCGCACCGCGGTTCACCCTGCCGTCAATATCTATGGCAAGCCCTATGATGGCTCCCACGGCCATGGAAATGACGGCTATCAGCGTGTTCTGCCCTTCAAACACTCCGCTAACGCCTATGTACATGGTGCACAGGCCCATGCCTGCCATTATAAAGCTCGTCCAGTTGTTCGGTATAGCTTTTTTGGCCAACAACCCTATACTGCTGCCAACAAAAACAGTGAGAGTATTGACGATGACTCCTATCATTGGTCTGAGTCCTTGCTGCTGCCGGCGTCCTTGCCGCCGAAGGTGTCAAACAGGCTGTCGCTGCTCTCCTGGGCTTCTGTCTGGAGTTCTTCTATGTTGGCCTTGTGTTCATCTATCTCAGCGCAGAAGGCTCTTATCCTGTCCATGTCTATATTTCCGTCGCCTGCGGACACTGCTTCATAAACATAGTCTCCGATGGCTTCTTTGATGTCTTTTATCTTGCCTTTTTCTAGCACTGCCTTGCCCTTGGCCTTGCTGTAGTCGAAAGTATCTCCGGCAACCTCGCCCACCTTGTTTGCGACCTGCCCCAGTTTGTCTAAAAACGCCACTTTCGGCACCTCCTATATTTTTTCAAAATTCTTTTTCATTTTATCACAATTGTGATAAAATGAAAACAGAAACATCAAAAAGGAGGCTTTCCTATGCTTTTGAACCGTGAAAAAGAAAACTTTCTCCATCTGCCTACGCCCATCGAATATCTGCCGCGTATATCCGAGGACCTGGGCATAGAACTCTATATCAAGCGCGACGATCTGACCCCGCTTGCCATGGGCGGAAATAAGCTGCGCAAGCTGGAATATCTGCTCCGTGACGCCATGGACGAAAATGCCACCATGCTGCTTACCGTCGGCGGCGTCCAGACCAACCACGGCCGTCTGACCTGCTCCGTAGCCAACAAATACGGCCTTAAAGGCGCTATCGTTTCCATAGGCGAGTATCCCGGCGAGCTTTCGGCCAACCTGCTGCTGGACGGTATCATGGGCTCTGATGTGTGGATAAAGTCCCCGGAAGCCGGCGTCAGCGACAGCAAAGTCTACGACCGCATATTGCCCGAGATCATCTCCTCCTACGAAGAAAAGGGCGAAAAGGTGTATTTCATCCCGATGGGCGGCTCCAACGAGATCGGCGCCCTCGGGTATTATGAGTGCGCCATGGAGATTGCCGCACAGATCAAGGGTACTGACCTTGAAGGCTGCCGTCTTGTATCCACAGTTGGCAGCATGGGTACTTATATGGGCCTGTTTGCCGGCATTTTCAACGAGGATCTTCCTATTAGGCTGACCGGGATCTCCATATTGCTATATGAGAACATAGTAAAACATGCTCTGGATTATTACGACAGAGTATCCGACTTTTTCGGCCTGTCTTTTGGCGCTTCCCCTAAAGACTTCGACCTTGTTACCGACTATGACCGCGGCGCATATAACAATCCATGCAAAGAAGTGCGCGATGCCATCTACTATATGGCCGAAAAGGAAGCCATAATCCTCGACCCTTGCTATACAGGCAAGGCTTTTGCAGGACTGATGGAAATGGTCAAAGAAGGCCGTATCAAGCAGGGCGAAAAGGTTATCTTCCTCCACACCGGCGGCGCACCCGGCATCTGTACACCGCACCATCGCATCGAAATCGAAGCCGAGCGGGAAAAATTCATACATGTGCTGTAGCGGAAATGATTAAACAATCCCTTTACATTTTGTCCCTATCAATTTGCATTTTTCGCGCTATAGAAACGGTTCTTGAAAAAATACCTATATCTAATGAACTATATCGGTTACGAAATATAAAATCAAGATGCATTATATTGATACCTCATTGGGGCGCAACCATAAAGTCTCTTCATAACTAAAGACTGCGGCTATGCCACCGCAGTCTTTTACTCAAAACCCTATATTAATGTCTTACTATTTTACCTGCTCTAGCCCCTGTATGAATCCCCTTCTCAGCCGTAAGCACACCGTTTACAAAGACATAATCTATTCCTGCACATGGCTGTTTAGGGTTCTCATATGTAGGTAATGACTGTAGATTCTCAAAGTCAAAAACAACTATGTCCGCCCACATTCCTTCCTGTATCCTTCCTCTATCGTCAATCCCTATTCGATCGGCCGGCAAACTAGTCATCTTTCTAATAGCTTCTTCCAAAGTAAACAATTTTCTATCCCTGCAATAATAAGCAATAATTCTCGGGAATGTTCCAAAGTTGCGCGGATGAGGCTGTCCCGGAAAATCCAGAGAATAAGCTTCGCCGTCAGACCCCGGCATAACATAAGGTTTTTGCATTATAAACTCAATGTCATCCTCGCTCATGCCAAAGTCAACTTCATTAACCTGATTATGCTCTTCGTCCACAAGATCAAAGACCACATCAGCAGGTGATTTTCCGAGTATTTGGCCTATTTCAGTGACAAACTTGCCTATCATCCACTTGTTTTTTTCACTGGCCAGGTAAGACACGCTGATATTTTGCCAGCGTCCTTCGTGTGAGGCGTCCGCTTCTTCTTTAAGCCTGGCTCTTGTTGCCGGATCACGAAGCCGTTTAACAAGCTCATCAAAGCCTCCTTCAAATGCCCAGTAAGGTATATCCGAACTGAGCGTTGTGGCAGAAGCCGAATAAGGATACTGATCGCACTTCACATCAAGACCGCTTTCTATGGCCTCCTCTATCAGCCTTGTTGTTTCTTTTACGGCAATACCGTGGAGCGGCGCATGCAATGATTTGTGATGAGATATTTCCAGAGGAACCCCTGCTTCTTTTGCCACATGGATGGATTCCTGGACCGACTCCACAAGATTTTCCCGTTCGTTCCTCATATGCGTCGCATAAAATCCGCCGTTTTCTTTCAGTGCGTCTAAGACATATATCATTTCGGAAGTATTTGAATATGAGCCAGGCGGATAGATAAGCCCGGACGAGATCCCAAGAGCGCCTCCTCTTATCGTCTCGGCAGCCAGTTTTCTCATGGCCATAAGCTGATCTTTTGACGCTTCATCTGCGCTGTAGCCCATGACCGCCATTCTGATACTTCCGTGACCGGCAAGACATCCGAAGTTGGTGCTCGTGCCAACATCCTCCATATAATCTAGAAATGAACTTATGTCATTCCATTTCCATGTGAGATTGCCGCCTTCATATACTTTAAGATCTTCGATATATTCCGGATTGATCGGAAAAGGCGATATGCCGCAATTTCCTCCCACCTCCGTTGTAACGCCCTGTAAGATCCTGCTTTCTGCCCTTGGATAAGTCTCAAGGGTCTTGTCGCTGTGGGTATGTATATCTATGAATCCGGGAACTACATATTTTCCGTCCGCATCATATTCATCCTTGCCCCGGTATGCCGACAGATCGCCTATAGCCATGATCCTGCCGCCGTCGATGGCTATGTCAGCCCTAAAGGCGGGCTTTCCTGTTCCATCGATCACATTGCCGTTTCTTATGATAATCTCATACATCAGAACATCTCCTGTTTAAAGAGCCACGCCCAAAATAAGATAAGCTATCACTGTCAAAACAGCCGCTGTCAAGGCGTATGGCAACTGAGTCTTTATGTGATCCATTATATCGCATCCAGTGCTGGCGCAAGTCATAACGGTTGTATCTGAAATAGGCGATGCATGGTCTCCAAACAAAGCGCCGGACCATACGGAACCTATTGTGAGGATCAGATTAGCGTCCATGGCCATAGCCATAGGCACGGCAACCAGCATCATAATATTAAATGTGCCTGTGGAAGTTCCTGTGGCAAAGGACATCAGACAACATACCAGGAAAATGATCGTAGGTAAAAGAGTCGGCGAAATAGCCGCGCTGAACATTCCCGCCAGATAATTCCCGGTGCCGAGAGTTGATATGCATGTTCCCATGGCATATGTCATCATCAGTATGGCCGCGATTCCTACCATCTCACCGGCGCCTTTGAATACTTCATCGAGATACTCGCTGAACTTCATCTTTTTCTGTACGACCACCATCACTCCGAGTACAACAAGAGCCACGAACGGTGACCACAGAGTTGCCTGTGAGCCGTTGCCGTTCACTATGCTTCCTCCGCCTGTAACAAGAAGGACTACGATTATACTTGCGATCAGAGCTAACAGAGGAACGACCAGATAGCTGGCCTTGCCGTCCTTTATCTTGGTCTTGCCGTCATCTGCTTTCAACAGGTCATCAACATGCTGAGCTTCCGGGTGCCTTGGGTCATCCAGATAACCTGTGGTCTGCGCTCTTTTTTCTGCCGCTTTCATCGGACCGTAATCTTTTCTTGTAAGGGCAATGATCGGTATCATTACCAGCACGAGGATCGCGTAAATATTAAACGGTATCGACTTGATAAGTACGGAAAGAGCCTGGTCTTCTGCGATTCCGGCCGCAGTCAGAGCTCCCATCATTATCGCCGCCCATCCGCTCAGTGGAAAGAGCAGGCAAACAGGCATTGAAGTCGTGTCGACTATGTAAGCCGCTTTTTCATGGGGAACTCTCAGGGCATCGTTTATCGGCCTGCTGACAGATCCCGTTATAAGGGTGCTCAGTGTGCCTGATGTATAAACGATACATCCCAATATAAATGTAAAGATGTTGGCTCCTTTTGCGGATCTGACAAGGCCTTTTTTCTTCAGCACTAGATTTACAAATCCGTCCACCGCCCCAGTTCTGGTAAACATATAGGTCAGGGCTCCCAATGTCAGTATGCACCCCATTACGATGACATTACTGGTAGATGTGAACGTGTTTACGAATCCGTTAAGAGTATCGTTGAGGGCGGCCATGACATTCCATCCGTCGATTATCAGATAGGATGAGATAACTCCCGCAAACAGCGAAAGATACACATTCTTGGTTATGAGGGCCAGACCTATGGTAAGTACCGGAGGTATGACTGAGATAAATCCATATTCCATTATTGATCTCCTCTCTCTAAAATTGCGATAATTTACATTCACTATATATAAAAAGCAAAATTTATGCCATCCCTATTTCCGGGAAAAACCATCCGATTCGGCAAATTTTCGCCCGAAATTTCCCATTATATTACAATTTTATCCGTTTTAATCGGTTTATTGCCTTTTTTCCAAGTTTGTATTACAATCAAAAGAAACGATGAAAGGCGGACGCCACCATGAAAGAAGTAGCCATAATATACACCAACACACGCAACGGAAACGCCATAGATTATATCGAAGGCTCTCTCAAAGACATTTTCGCCGACCACATCCGCCTCAAACGCTATTTTTTGAATCAGCTTGATAAAGGCTGCCTGATCTCGGCCGACGCAGTGCTGCTCAACGGTGAAAAATTGCTGTATACGGCGCAGCCTTACCTTTCACGGACGGATAACATCGTTGTGCTTAACAGGAGCATAATCAAAAACAATCTCGACAAGCTCATGGCAATCCCCAAAGACGCCGATGTGCTGGTCGTCAACGATACGCCCAAGACTACGCTCGATCTGCTGTATATGCTATACGGACTTGGCATACACTTCAATCTCATCCCCTTCGATGAAAGTAAAAAAGCGTCGGACGCATATAATAAGATAAGATATGCTGTAACTCCCGGCGAACGGCAGATAGTCCCGGATTTTATTGAGAATGTCATAGATATAGGCTACAGAAAGATAGATTTTGACGCTCTGCTCAAGATAATGAACCTGCTGGAACTGGACGGCAACGAAGAGATCAACAACAATCTCATCAAATATCTTTACACCGTTACGCAGCCCAACATGAACTCTCATACAAATTATCTCGAGAGCTACATAAAAAACCTCATCCTTAACCAGCTCATGTCAGATTCAGGCTTTTCAATACTTGCCTTCGATTCTCACGGAAAACTCATATTCCAAAATGACAACGCCATAAGGACTTTTCCCGGCGGAGTTTTTCCTGATCCGGATGAGAGATGTTTTCCCGACCCTCAGGGAAAAGACTGCCGCAACCAGCTTGTCACCATCGACGGCACAAACTACCTGATGGACCGCATGTCCATCGACTCGGCAAACCGCCGTCTGGGATGCATAATATCTCTGCGCAACGAACAGAACATAAGGGAATCGGAGACATTTCTGACAAAAAAATTAAAGGAAAAGAACACATATGCAAAATACCAGTTTCATAATATCGTCTCCCATACCCGTGCAATGAATCAGTGCATAGACACAGCCAAACAGGCAGCCCTTACCGATTACACAATTTTGCTTTACGGCGAGAGCGGTACAGGCAAGGAAATGTTCGCCCAGTCCATACACAACTATTCTCACCGCAAAAACAAGCCCTTCCTTGCCATAAACTGTTCTTCTCTATCCGAATCGCTTCTGGAAAGCGAACTGTTCGGATATGAGGCCGGTTCCTTTACCGGCGCCCACAAAAACGGCAAGGCAGGTCTATTTGAGCAGGCAAATACAGGCACCATTTTTTTAGACGAGATCGGCGATATATCGCCGAGCATGCAGACCCGCTTGCTGCGCGTACTACAGGAAAAGCAGATCATGCGCATAGGCGGAGATAAGATAATAGATGTGGATGTGCGCATCATAACCGCCACCAACCGTGATCTGCGTGAAATGGTACAGCAACGCCAGTTCAGGCGGGATCTGTTCTACAGGCTATGCGTCATTCCAATAGAAATCCCGCCTCTGAGGGAGCGCAGGGAGGATATTCTGTCCCTTTTCAGGCTTTTCGCCGGTCCGGATTACAACAGGCTTACGTCGGAACAGCTAAAGCTCCTTCATGATCACGACTGGCCCGGCAATGTAAGGGAGCTGGAAAATGTGGCCATATATTTTAAGGCGCTTCATTCCTTCCCATCGTTTACTTTCAGCCGTCAAAAGGCGGCTGACAACAGCGATAGTCCTGAACATCTGTCCGGCGCAGATATGGTCAGTGAGATGATACTCCGTTTCCTCGCGGAAAAAGCCGTAACCGGCGCAGGAGCTGGCCGCCCGGATATATTGAACATGCTCCACAGTGAAGGTCTCCTGCTTGGCGATGGAAAACTCCGCAAGGCCATACAGGATCTTAAAGAAAAGGGCCTGATAACCGTTGAAAAGGGCCGAAGCGGAACGAAGATCACCTCCAAAGGGCTCGATTACATAGACAATAAACAACACCCTCGGTCGTAACCGAGGGTGCCTTTAGGTTCTGTTAGGCTTATATACAATGTCTTTTTCTACGCGTATTTCTTCAGTTCTTCTTCCTCCAGGATCCTGTATGCCACTTTTCCCACAAGGGTCTTAGGCAGGCTTTCCCTGAATTCTATGGAAGCAGGAAGAGCATACTTGGCAACATGCTTTTTCAGGTATTCCATGAGGATCTGCGTAGCTTCTTCGTTGGAAACCCTTGCTTCCGGACGGAGTACCACAAATGCCACCACTTTCTGCATCTTGTACGGATCCGGCACACCGATGACACAGCTCATGTGGACCAGTTCGTGGGCATCCAGGATGTTTTCTATCCTGGACGGATACACATTATATCCGCTGGTGATTATCATTCTCTTGATCCTCTGGCGGAAATATACAAAACCTTCTTCGTCCATCATGCCAAGGTCTCCGGTATGGATCCATTTGAGGCCGTCCTTATGGCGGCGCAGGGTGTTGGCCGTTTCTTCAGGATTGTTGATATACTCTATCATCACTGTAGGACCGGAAAGGCAGATCTCTCCTTCTTCGCCGTAAGGTACCTCCTCTTCGGTACCAGGTTTTACGATCTTATAGAAAGTGTCAGGGAACGGCAGTCCGATGCTGCCCTCCTTGTACCTGTTGACCGGTGTAAGGCAGCTGGCAGTAACGCACTCTGTAGTTCCATATCCCTCCCTTACCGGTATGCTGGCATTGTGATCTTTCAGGAACTTGTCAAAACGCTTTTTAAGCTCTATGGACAGAGAATCTCCTCCGCTGAATACACCTTTGAGGCATGACAAATCCACTCTGTCAAGGCTTTTTATCCTGAGCAGCGCCTCATACAGAGTAGGGACTCCTGCGATAAAGTTTGGCCTGTGTTTTTTGAGGAGTTTGGCATAGCTTTCCGGATTGAACCTCGGTATCAGCAGGCACCTGCCGCCGTTGGCAAGCATTGAATGGATGCAGACCCCAAGCCCGAATCCGTGGAAGATCGGCATTACAGCCAGCATCTTGTCCCCCGGCCTGTACATCGGGTTTGTTGCCACGATCTGCTGGGCAAGGGCGTTAAAATTAAGATTTGAAAGCAATATCCCTTTCTGTGTACCCGTAGTGCCGCCGCTGTAAAGGATGACTGCAGGGTCTTCAGCCTTGCGCACCACATGGAACGGTCCATGGTACTTTTTGCCGTCCAGCAGGAATTTTTCCCACCAGATTATCTCAGCATTGGCAGGTACCTTTTTGATCTTGCGCCCTTCCACCAGATAATATCCTTTTCTTTTTATAGGGCTCAGGACATCTTTTACGCTGGTGAGGATCAGGTTGCGCAGGTGGACATTTTCCCTGATATTCTCAAACTTGCCGTAAAACTGGTCAAGGGTCAGGCATACTACGCTGGATGATTCCTTCAGGCAAAATTCTATCTCCTTTTCGCTGGACAGAGGATGTACCATGTTGGCTATGGCACCTATCTTGTTCACAGCGTAAAACATTATGACCGCCTGAGGGGCGTTAGGCATGCAGATGGTAACACTTTCTCCAGGTTTAACGCCTATTCCGGCCAGCGCTCTTGCGCACTTGTCCACTTTAGAAATAAAATCTTTGTATTTTACCTTTCCGCCCATAAAATCATAAGCAATGTAATCAGGATAGTTTTCGGACACCTCTGCTATCTTGTCGTACATTGACCCCTGAAAATAATCAAGATGAGCAGGTATGCCGTCCAGATGGTCTATCCACGGTGCTTTAACATTCATGTTTTCATTTTTTGTCATAATCTACTTCCTCCCCCGCAGGACGCTCCAGCAGCTGCGGATTGTCCAGCAGATGCTTGAGCAGTTTTACTGATTTTGAATAATAATAGCCATCGGCAAGTCTCTCGTCTAATGTAAGTCCCAGATCCAATGTCTCTTTCATGGTCATGTTGCCCTCTTCATCGTATACAGGCCTTACCTTTTTTTCTCCCATTACTACAAAGATAGAGTTTGTACCCCAGTTGGAAAGATGATGATAACCGGCTTTCAAGCCGATGGACCCCAGGTTGCTTATCATGACTGACGCATAATTGGGGTCGGTCTTTACAAGAAATTCCGGTACTTTGCCGTAAAAGTCAAGCTTGTGCAATATCCATACTGCTATACGCAGCATCCATCTTGGCATCTTGGCAAAGAACCCCATCCCTGCCGTCGAATTGTCCACTTTGTCGCTCCTGCACTCGTTGATCTCTGCATATACCTTTTCTTTCACGGTATCAATGGTCGTAGTTTCATCAAAGTCAACAAAAGCCAGCGCCTCTTTGCCGTCATCGGCAAATTTTTTCTTTACTACGAAAGCAAGGGTAACGGTAGGTCTCTTGTATGTACGGTAGCCCTTGATGAAATAGTTCATCTTAGGCCTTAATGTCAGCGTCTTGACTATGGCCGCCAATATCACATGAAACAGTTTATAAGGGTCATCATCTATATCTTTATTCTTTTCTGCCAGATAGCGGTTAACATTCTCAAGATCGATCCTTTCGTTTATAAATGCTTCGCTGTCGGCTCTGTTGGGATACAGATAAGGTACGAATATATGCATCGGGTCCGCTTCTTTTACCCATATGCCGTCTTTTCTGTCTCCGAATTTTTCTTTTTTTATTCCCATATTTCCTCCAACAATAAACAAGGTGTGGTCACCCACACCTTGCAATTCTATCATATTTTGGCGATTTGTCCCGTATTGGCGTCAAAAATTAACACTTTCTTAGCGGAATCGTAAGAAATTCTTAATCACTGTGTTACATGAACTTTTCAATGGCCTGTCAGCCTGTCAGCCTGCCTGCCATACCCTCAGGTACGGGTCAGTCCTGTCAGTCGGCTCTGTAGGTCTTCCAGTATGAGCTGTACATATCATCTGCTTCACTGCCGAGATTCTTTAATGTCTCACAGTTGGCAAGTTCTTCTGCTGTAGGGTTCAGCACCGGTTCATCCACCAGATCGGCTATCTGAGTATTAGGAATAGCATAGGTAAGGTATTCAAAGTTTGTAGCTGCAACCTCTCCGTCCAGCATGAAATTCATCCATGCTTCAGCGCCTTCCTGGTTTTGGGCTGTCTTTGGGATAGCCCAGCAGTCGGTCCATACCTCTGTTCCCTCTTTTGGAATGACATATTCGAGGTTCTCATTGTATTCCTTGGAATAAAGTACTTCTCCTGAGGTTATCACGGCCAGTGCCGCCGACTCTCCTATCATCTTTTCTCTGGCGCTGTCGTTGTCAAAGCTGTATACAAGCGGTTTCTGCTCGATCAGTTTGTCTGTCATCTCTTTGATCTGGGCTTCATCGGTGGTGTTCATGGAATACCCAAGGAGTTTGGCAGCTATCATAAAGCCTTCTCTCATGGAATTCGGCATTACTATCTGGCCGCTGTACTGGGTATCCCACAAGTCTTCCCATGAGTCTATCTCACTGTTTACCATGGTCGTATTGTACATTATGCCATATGTTCCCCATGTATGAGGCAGCGAGTGTACCATGCCCGGATCGAACTCTTCCATGAAAGGTTTGATGTTATCTGCGATATTGGAAGCATTCGGCACATTGTCGTAATTTATCTCAGCAAGCAGATCCTCGCTTATCAGCCTCTCGATCATATAGTCTGAGGCACAGATTACATCATACTGGGCAGTATTGTTTTTTATCACCGGATACATTTCCTCGTTGGTGTCAAACAGGTCTATCACCACATCATAGCCGGTCTCTTCCTCAAACTGATATTCCAGCTCAGGGTCAAAATAGTCGCCGAAGCAATACACATAAACAGTTCCCTTTTCTCCTCCTGCTTCCTGGCTGCCGCAGCCTGCCATCAGGCCAACTGCCATGACAGTTATCAGCAGCAAAACAATTATCTTTTTCATATCCTCTTTTCCTCTCTCCTGTTACTGATGATGTTGACTACTATCAATATTATCAATACGGCCACGAATATGACCGTTGACAACGCATACAATGTCGGCCTTATACCTACCCTTACCTGGCTGTATATCAGCGTGGACAGGGTATTGATGCCCACCCCTCTGGTAAAATGGGTGATGACAAAATCATCTACCGACATGGTAAATGCCAGCAGGAACCCGGAAAGGACCCCCGGCATTATATCCGGCAGCACCACTTTGAAAAATGCATAAGCCGGTGAAGCGCCCAGATCCAGGGCTGCTTCGTATGTGTGATTCTCAAGCTGCCGGAATTTTGGCATTACAGAAAGTATCACATAAGGTATACAGAATGTTATATGGGCAAATAGCACTGTGCCGTAGTTCAGCGATATGCCAAACAGCAGGAACGAAAGCATGAGCGATATGCCTATCACTATGTCGGCATTAAGAAGCGGTATGTTGTTGAGCCCCATAAGGAAAGTCCTGCTCTTTTCCTTCATGGCATTAAGGCCCAGACATGCCAGCACTCCTACTATGGTGGATATGACCGCCGCCCAGAAAGCGATGGTCAGAGTGTTGCCCAGAGCGTCCATTATCATCTCGCTCTCAAACATCTCCTTATACCAGTCCAGGGAAAAACCGACCCAGGCATTCATTGATTTTCCGCTGTTGAAAGAAAGGACCATCAGAGTGCCTATGGGCAGATACAGGAATATGACGATCAGGGCCAGATATATGGCTTTTAAAGCTTTCTTCATATCACATTACCCTCCCCGTTCCTGTCAAATTTTTCAATGAAGGCCATGCTGATGACGATAAAGATCATCATAACAAGGGAAAGACCGGCTCCCAGATTCCAGTTGGAGCTGGTGGTAAATTCCTGCTCTATGATGTTTCCTATCAGATTGACTTTTCCGCCTCCCAGCATGGTAGATACTGCAAATGTAGTCAGGGACGGCACGAAAACCATGGTCACTCCGCTGACTATCCCAGGTACGCTCAGGGGTATCATTATCCTGAAAAGCACCTGCCTAAAGCTGGCTCCAAGGTCGTAGGCAGCTTCTATGACATTCTTGTCTATTTTTATGAGGGCGTTGTAAATAGGCAGGATCATGAACGGCAGATAATCATATACCATACCAAGCACCACGGCAGCCGGTGTATTTATGATCTCAAGAACCGGTATGCCGAAGAATCCCAGCACCTGATTGATCACCCCGTTTCTTTCCAGGAGCACCTGCCAGGCCATGGTCCTCAGCAGGAAGTTCATCCACATCGGAAGTATGAAGATGAACACCATGAATCCCTTCTTGCCCAGTTTGCTGTCTTTTAATATCAGCCCCAGCGGAAAAGCGATCACAAAGCACACGATGGTGCTCACCAGGGCAAGCCCCAGGGCCAGCAGCAGCGCTTCCCGGTGTTCCGGCGTAGCTATGGCCAGTATATTGTCAAATGTGAAACTGCCGCTCCTGTCGGTCAGTCCGTAAAAGGCAATGACCCCCAGCGGCACTATGGTGCCGCAGATTATAAATATCAGGAACGGTCCGCTGAAAATCTTTTTATTCATCCAGAGCCAGCGCCTCCTCATCTTCAGATTGAGGTTTGTTCATTATCTGTATATTTTCCGGAATGACCCTCATGGAAACCTTTGTACCCACAGGATAGCTTACCGTATTCTGGGCCAGCCACTCAAAGCCGCCGGCCTCTATGCACATCTCATAATGGACACCGATGAACACATTGGAGGTCACCACTCCGTCGATGGTACCTTTTCCAGGTGCATCTATCACGATATCCTCAGGTCTTATCACCACATCCACCGGCGTATTATTTCCGAATCCCTCATCAATGCAAGGGAACACGCATCCGCAGATCTTTACGACCCTGTCCTTGAGCATAATGCCGTCTATTATATTGCTGTCGCCTATAAAGTCGGCAACAAAAGCATTTTCAGGTTCGTTATATATTTCTTCAGGCGTGCCCATCTGCTGTATATAGCCCTGGTTCATGACGACCACCTTGTCGGACATTGTCAGGGCTTCTTCCTGGTCGTGGGTAACATAAAGGAAGGTTATGCCGAGCTCATTTTTAAGCCTGATAAGTTCATACTGCATTTCCTGCCTCAGCTTAAGATCCAGGGCTCCCAGAGGCTCATCCAAGAGCAGCACCCGCGGTTCGTTGACGATGGCCCTGGCTATGGCTATACGCTGCTGCTGTCCTCCTGAAAGGGAGTCCACCCGGCGCTTTTCATAGCCGCTCAGGTTTACCAGCTTGAGGGCATATTTTATCTTGTCGTTTATGTATTCCTTGCTCTTGCCGCTTATCTTGAGTCCGAAGGCTATATTTTCCGCAATGTTCATGTTGGGAAACAGCGCATATTTCTGAAAGACCGTATTGATATGCCGCTTGTTGGGCGCAAGGTCGGTTATGTCCTCGCCCTGGAACAGCACCTTTCCGGTATCAGGCTTCTCGAATCCGCCCAGTATCCTTAAGGTGGTAGTCTTGCCGCAGCCGGAAGGGCCAAGCAGAGTTATGAATTCATTTTCTTCTATCTTCAGATTAAATTCATCGAGGACCAGTTCCCCGTCAAATGACTTTGAAATATCCAAAAGTTCTATCAGTGCCATATCATGTCAGAAACTCGGCGGGGTGCTCACCCACAGAATCTCCGCTCCTTTCTTTGATGTTATATAATGCTTTTTATCCGGAACATAGTAGAAAGACTCTCCATGTTTGGCCCGGTATTTTTCCTTACCCAGTATTATGGTTATTTCTCCCTTCAGGACATATCCGAATTCTTCGCCTTCATGGGGATTGTCAGGATATGTCTCTCCGCCGGGACCCAGAGTGAGGCGTATCGGCTCCATCATGTTCTTCTGGGCATTGGGGATGATCCATTCTGTCTTGTTTCCCAGTTCGTCATCGACTTTTTCAAAATAATCATCGCTGCCGAACACCACCTGCACCTTTTCCGCCTCTTTTGCGAAAAATTCACTTATGGTCATGCCAAGGCACTGGAGTATATCCTCCAGTGTGGATATGGACGGCGATGTCAGATCGTTCTCCACCTGGGAAATAAATCCTTTGGAGAGCTCGCTCCTGTCAGCAAGTTCTTCCTGGGTAAGCCCGTTCAATATCCGCAATTCTCTTATCTTAGAGCCTATTTCCATGTTTTCTCCGATCCCGTCTGAAACGGCGGCACAGATCTGACGGCCGTTTCGTTATAATAAACCTCAAGTTTAGAAATACTAAACTCCCGTGCATATAAATTATATCTGAAACTTTTTGCCTGTCAAGGGGTTTTACGGGGAAAATTAAGCATTTTCTGTCCTTTTTTGTATACTTTTTCCTTGCGGCCCATATTAGTCGATGATATAATGGCATTATGGTTACAATTTTATCTAAGATCGCATCAATTTTCTTAATAATGGGCGTGGGGTTCTTCCTGAACAGGTCGGACATCCTGCCGTCGTCTTCCAACAAATATTTTGTAGACCTGCTGATGTTTGTTACAACCCCATGCATGATATTATCATCGGTAACAGCCAACGAATTCAACGATGATATGAAATCCGCCACTGTGGAAGTTCTCCTCTGCGGTATCGGATTTTTTGTTGTTCTCTTTCTAGTCGGCTATATACTCCTTAAAAAGATCATGAGAGTAAAGCCGTCCGAGGACCTGGGTGTTTACATCCTTTCCTTTTCTACTGTGAACAACGGGTTCATGGGTTTTCCCATAACCAACGCTGTATTTGGAGGAAACATATTATATCTGATGGTGATACATAATATCTGCCTCACCGTATATATGTACTCGGCAGGTCCTTTTATCCTCAACATGAATGCGGGCTCAAGCAAGTTCAGCTTTAAAAAACTTATCAAGACATTCTGCAATCCGTCTACGATATTTTCACTTGTGGCGGTAGCAATGCTCGTACTGGGTCTAAAACTCCCGAACATGATAAACGAAACTGTATCGCTGATAGGCGATATAACCGTTCCGCTTTCCATGATGGTAGTAGGTATGCAGCTTGGCGACAGCAACATCGGACGCATAGCCCGAAACAAAGATCTGCTGATACTTTCTCTTGCGAAGATGTTTGCCGTGCCTGTGATAATCTTTTTCATAATGGACATGCTCCCGGTGGAAAATACGGTAAAGACTGCCATTATTTTCGCTTCCGCATTTCCGACTGCTGTGGTGACATCGGCCATAGCCATGATGGAAAAGAAAAACTCACTGTTATCAGCTGAGATCATCGCTCTGACGACTTTGATCTCCCTTGCGTGCATACCGGTATGCGCCGTTTTCCTTCACTCTTATTACGGGTTATAAAGCAGGTTCAGACTTCGTCAAAATTCTCATTTGTTAATATTTCCTCAAAAGGTATATTGCATTTTCTCTTTCCTGCTTATATAATAAATTATCAAGGCTAAATCTAAGAACTTTACAGCAGGAGGTATCAAATTTGGAGCAGAAATACTATGATACGGCGGATCAGGTGATCGCTCTCCATGGAGCCGAGCCATCGTCTCTGATCCCTATCATACAGGACATCCAGAGCGAGCTTCGGTATCTGCCGGGCGAGCTCTTGTCTTATGTAGCAGAAAAAATAGGTGTAACTGAAGCTAAAGCTTACAGTGTCGCCACCTTTTACGAGAATTTTTCCTTTGAGCCCAAGGGAAAATATGTCATCAAGGTATGCGACGGCACAGCATGTCATGTGAGAAAGTCTATCCCTATCCTTGAGAAGCTTTACAGCGTTCTGGGATTGTCCGAGGACAAAGCTACCACAGATGATATGCTCTTTACTGTGGAAACCGTATCTTGCCTTGGGGCCTGCGGACTTGCGCCGGTTTTAACGGTAAATGACAAGGTTTATCCGGCAATGACGCCGGAATCAGCGGAGGAGCTCATTGAGGAGCTGAGAGGAGCAGAGTAAATGCAGAGGATTAACAGCATAGAAACATTAAATCAGGTATCTAAGATAGCCAAAACAAAGATAGACGCATGCAAGTGCCGTATCCTTATCTGTGCGGGAACAGGCTGTCTGGCCGGAGGTTCCGGAGAGATCTACGAAAGGATGTGCCAGCTTGCCAAGGATGATCCTGATGTACAGATAGACTTTAAACCTGAGATCGCATGCGCTGAACTGCCGGGACATGGCCTGGAAGCTGAGGCCTCAGCCGCTGCCCATAAGATCGCAGACGCCATCAGGGAGGCTGCCGAAAACGGTATAGCACCTGAATCTCTTGATGACTTTACCATTAAAAAGAGCGGCTGCCACGGATTCTGTGAAATGGGTCCTCTGATGAGGATCGAGCCGCTTGGTATACTATATACAAAGATATCCGTCGATGACTGCAAAGCCATATATGAACGGACCGTCAAGAACGGCGACATAATAAGAGAACTTTTATATAAACAGGATGGCATCGAATATGCCCGCCAGGAGGACATACCTTTCTACAAAAAACAGACCCGTGTCGTACTGGAACACTGCGGCCGCATAGATGCCGAGCATATTGAGGAATATATCGCCACCGGCGGATATCAGGCCCTGGTAAAGGCCCTGTTTTCCATGACACCGGATCAGGTCATAGACGAAGTCAGCGAATCAAACCTCAGAGGCCGCGGAGGCGGCGGATTCAAGACCGGATACAAATGGAGCCAGGTGGCCCGCCAGCCTGAAAAACAGCGTTATGTAGTATGTAACGGCGATGAAGGCGACCCGGGAGCTTTCATGGACAGGAGCATAATGGAGGGCGACCCTCACCGTGTCCTTGAGGGCATGATGATAGCCGCCTATGCCACAGGTTCTCAGGAAGGTTACATATATGTGAGAGCCGAATATCCTCTTGCCATCAGCAGGCTCAAAAATGCCATAGCACAGGCTGAGGAAGCCGGCCTGCTGGGCGATAACATATTAGGCTCAGGCTTTTCGTTTAAAATACATATCAACCGCGGAGCAGGCGCATTTGTCTGCGGTGAAGGAAGCGCCCTTACGGCTTCCATCGAAGGAAACCGCGGAATGCCGAGAGTAAAACCTCCTCGTACGGTCGAGCACGGTCTCTTTGACAAGCCTACTGTTCTTAATAATGTTGAGACTTATGCCAATGTTCCGGGGATAATAAACCGCGGAGCTGCCTGGTTCAAATCCATAGGTCCGGAAAACAGCCCAGGCACCAAGGCTTTTGCCCTTACCGGAAGCGTCAAGAACACCGGCCTCATCGAAGTTCCTATGGGTACCACCTTGCGAGAGGTCATCTTTGACATAGGCGGCGGCATCAAAAACGACGGCAAGTTCAAGGCCGTCCAGATAGGCGGTCCGTCAGGCGGATGCCTTATCACGCCTCAGCTCGACATAAGCCTGGACTTCGATTCCCTTAAGAAAATGGGCGCCATGATCGGTTCCGGCGGTCTGGTGGTCATGGACGACTCCACCTGCATGGTAGAAGTCGCCAGGTTCTTTATGAATTTCACACAGAAAGAAAGCTGCGGAAAATGCGTACCTTGCCGGGAAGGCACAATGCGCATGCTGGAGATCCTCGAAAGGATAGTTGCAGGCAACGGTGCCGAAAAAGATCTGGATCTTCTGGAAGAACTGGCGGTCACCATCACCGAAACAGCCCTGTGCGGTCTCGGAAAGAGTGCAGCCTTGCCTGTCATGAGCACACTGAAGCTCTTCAGAGAAGAATATCTGGAACATGTTGTGGACAAGCACTGCGCATCCCATACATGTACGGCCATGAGGCGCTTCGTTATCAGCCCTGAAAGATGCAAAGGCTGTTCCAAATGCGCCAAGAACTGCCCTGCTGATGCAATTTCAGGCAAGATCAAAGAACCTTATGTCATCGACAACACCAGATGTATCAAGTGCGGAGCATGCGAGAGTTCCTGTGCTTTCGGCGCTATACATGTTGAATGGTAGGAGGAGAACACTGAAATGAAATACATGACCATAAACAACAGGAGAGTCCCTTTTGAAAATGAAAAGAATGTGCTGACCGTCATAAGAAATGCCGGTATCGAGCTTCCTACCTTCTGCTATCATTCTGAGCTTTCCACCTACGGAGCGTGCAGGATGTGCATAGTTGAAGACGATAGAGGCAAGATTTTCGCTTCGTGCTCGGAAGAACCAAAAGACGGCATGGTGATCTACACCAACACCCCTAAGCTCCAGCACCACAGAAAGATGATACTGGAACTGCTGCTGGCTTCCCACTGCACCGACTGTACCACATGCAGGACCAACGGTGCCTGCATCCTGCTTAAACTTGCAAACCAGCTGGGAGTCAACTATGTGAGGTTCCAGAACAACAAATCTGTGCTGCCGCTGGACGACAGTTCTCCTTGCATAGTCTACGACCCTAATAAATGTATCCTCTGCGGAGACTGCGTAAGGACATGCGCGGAAATACAGGGCCTGGGCATAATAGACTTTGTCAACAGAGGAAGCAAGATGCGCGTCAGCACAGCCTTCGGCCGTCCTCTTTCGGAGACCGCCTGCGTGGGCTGCGGTCAGTGCCGTGTGGTATGCCCTACAGGCGCTATCACGGTAAATCAGAATATCCATCCTGTATGGGAAGCTCTGGCAGACAGGAACACAAAGGTCGTAGTACAGATCGCACCTGCTGTAAGGGTCGCCATAGGCGATAAGTTCGGCCTGCCGAAAGGCGAAAATGCCCTCGGAAAGCTGGTGGCCGCCTTAAAGCTTATGGGGTTCGATCAGGTTTACGATACCAACTTCGGCGCTGACCTGACGGTCGTTGAAGAAGCCGCCGAGCTGGTGGAAAAGATAAAGGAGGGTGATCTGCCTCTGTTCACATCCTGCTGCCCTGCATGGGTAAAATTCTGCGAAGAAAAATACCCTGACCTGAAAAAACATATATCCAGCTGCCGTTCACCTCAGCAGATGTTCGGAGCTGTGCTCAAAGAAGAATCCCGCATGGACACTTCTTCCGACAAGAAAAAGACCGTTGTCGTATCTATCATGCCATGTACAGCTAAAAAGGCCGAGATCCTCAGACCTGAACACTACACGTATGGCGAGCAGAATGTTGATTATGTGCTCACCACCACTGAGATCACAAGGATGATAAAAGAAGCCGGCATTGACCTTGCCCAGATAAAACCGGATGCCATGGATATGCCGTTCGGCTTGTCCTCTGGCGGCGGCGCCATATTCGGCGTTACCGGCGGTGTAACGGAAGCTGTCCTCAGACAGCTGGTAGACAGTTATAATCCTGATGATCTTGAAATGATAAAGCTCACAGGCATCAGAGGTAACGACGGCATCAAGGAAGCCACAGTCACCCTCCACGGCCGCGAGGTACATATCGGAGTTGTCAACGGCCTCAAAAACGCCGCTATCGTAATGGATGGCATCAGGAGCGGTGAGATGAAGTTTGATTTTGTCGAAGTCATGGCCTGCCGAAGCGGCTGTATCGCCGGCGGAGGACAGCCTGTACCCGTATTCCCTAAGATAAAGGATGCCCGTGCCGAAGGTCTGTATGACATCGATGACGAAAAGCAGATCAAGATTTCCAGTGACAACCCGTTCGTTCTCTCGTTATACGATGGGCTCCTCAAAGGCAAGGAACACAAGCTGCTCCACAATCATGTGGAATAGACTCATATACTGCGCACACATCAGCCGTAAGGACAGGATCCTTACGGCTGAATCAGTTTCATGCATACTTCTTCTTGTGTCCGACAACTTTTGGGATACAATACAAAGGCTTTCAGTTATGGTCGCAGTTCTGCCATCATATTAGCCTAAATGAAAAATCAGACAATGAAGAAACAAAACAGATTTCCAATTCTTTGATAACTGCACTATACCGGTGAACTTTCCTGAAAGGCTGAGTCTTATGTTTTTAATTTAAATCATTTCTTCAATTAGACTCACTTCTGTTTTTAGACAAAAATATGCCCGATGATTTCATGCGGGCATATTTACCTAAATTAGCTTACAATTCCTATACATTGAGAAATATACAAGGCTCGGTAGTTTTTATGTTTATTGCGCTTCTTCAACGGATCACATCTTTTTTATAAAGCAATCTGTCACGCTAATGCCAATGTTCTGACAATACGACAGCTTCTTTTCTATTTCACTGCTAATTCATTATGCGATTTACAGTATTATCCGATATGATTAAGCTTCCTCCTATGACAGCTGCTTTTTCTGCCGAAACAAGGTCTACATATTTTTCAGCATTATTTGTATTAGTGTCGTTCACAAGCAATATAGGCGCATCCAATGAAGTTGCCAATGGTCCCCCTGACAATCCGTCAGGAAAATCCACACTGCATACCAGTACTACAGTCTCCACTTTCTGGGGGAAAAATTCTTTCGCCACTTCAACCGATGTCTCATATCTATTATCACCATATATTCGTTTTACATCTTTTCCCATTTTTTCCAGTTCATTACCCACATTATTGCTTACAACGCTCGGTCCCCCTATCAAATAAAATCTACTTGTAGAAAGCTGCTTAAGATATCCGATCTGATTTTCGTTCAATTCATCGTCCACAAGAAGTATAGGTTTTTTAGAACTCGATACCGCCAGTGCATCTGCAAAATCCAATCCTTGACAAATTAACAGTTCTTCGCCATCGCTACCGGCTTCTTTAAGTATCTCCAAATTAGTGTCAAACCGTGTCTTTCCACCAAGTCTTTTTATATTTATAGTTCCAAGGTTTTCTTCAAACTTTTTTGAGATTGCTCCTTCACCACCTAAAATATACACGCACCCGTCCGCATTAAGGTTTTGTGCTATATATTCTTTCACAGGCTGTTCGTTATATTGATTTACCAACAATATCGGGGCACTCTTCATCATCGCCAGATAGCTTCCAGAAAGTGCGTCAGCAAAATTTTCTCCAGAGGCAACAATAATATTATCAAAGCTTTCTGTGCACAATGTGATTTTTAGTGCTTCTGCAGACTGGATTGAAGTATCATATCGATTATTGCCATTTACTCTTATTTTCATAGCCCCATCAAACAACGGACCTGATCCTGTCTGCCTCTCTATTTTAAAAGTTTTAACGACAGTTCCCCCGTATGCCCTTGTGCCTACAATAGTGACAGAAGCTGTTCCAGCATATATATTATTAGAATAAGTTACACTGAAATCTTTCCCCTGTTCAAGACCTGCAATGGTAACTTTAGGGGTCTTTTCTTTACCATTGAAAAGCGTCATATCATATTCCAACTGTACCTCCAATGTCTCTATTGGTATCTTTCCACGCAAGATTTCAAACGCAGCAGTCTGGTAGTCAGCATACTGGCCCGTACCTTTAACACAGACATAGGCGGTGCCCACTTCTCTGTTGTTTATGTATCCCAGTTCATAATCTACTCCCTCTGTCAGCTCAGCCCCATTATATGTTACCGTGACCTCGGGCTCGTAATTGGCTTCACCGTCATACACTGCTTCAGCAACGGTTATCTGGCAATTTGCAATGGATCTTGCCTGAGTCGCCGCCGGCTTTTCTTCCAGATACATGAAATTCATGTCGGTCCGCCCGCTTATCCCATCCACAGAACCATCCGATGAATACTGCCACATTATATAGTCGCTGGCATATTGGCAGCGGTAATTATACTGGGCAGCCCACATATTATAAAGACCGCTGAGCTGAGCGCCGTCAATGGAATTGTTCAGGAAATTCAGATTTGAATATACTCCCGTTTCATATCCGGCCGCTTCTATGACGCTGCAAAAGGCCTTGGCGTTGGCTGTTCTGGTGGCCTTTGACAGGTTGTTTATCCTGCCGGAAGGATCACTGGACATCTCATAATCCATATAGATAGGAAGCTGCAGGTCATACCCTTCTATGTAATCCAGCACCCAGTTTGCTTCTTCACGCGCCTCTGCCGTTGTTACAGCCTGTGAAAAGTAATATACACCGACCATTATCCCGGCATCCTGAGCAGCTTTGATATTCTGATAAAAATTGTCGTCAAAATACAGGTCCCCGCTCACAAAAAAGCGCCCGCCTGCGCGGATTATGGCAAAGTCGATTCCGTCAGCTTTTACCTTGTCCCAGTTGATCGTTCCCTGCCATTGGGATACATCGATACCGTTGACGACTATCCTGTCGCTGAACCTGTCGTTATGCTGATATGTCTGCCCCGTATAAGGTGAAGTGCTTGAAAAAGCAAAGGCGAAAGAAGATTGGGTCACAAGGGTGAACATCAATATAAGTGTTAAGATAAATGCGATCTTTTTTTTCATGGTCAAACTCCTGCAAAAAATAGTCTAACTGTTTTAGCTGTTTTTTTCAACTGTATTTTTCTCCCAAAAAACAGTTTTTTCAGATCAGGATTATCGCCCGCACCGGACATGCAGGAGCACAATAACCGCATGTGAGGCACCTGCTGCTATCTATGGCCGCAAGTCCCCTTTCATTGTAAAAGATCGCCTGGGACTGGCATACTCTCATACAGTTTCCGCACCCTTCACAGCTATCTTCTTCTATCCACATTTTCTTTTGCGAAATGTCCGGAACATAGCCTGCCGGCATTTTTCCTTCCAGAAAGGCGACCGCCTCGTCCACCTCTTTTGTTCCGGAAAACCCGATCATCACAGAATCTATATCCTTTACGCCAAGTACATATCCCAGAGCTTTCTGATATTGGGCAGTCAAGTTGCCGCCGCCGAAAGCTTTCATGGAAAACACGCCTTTTCCGCTGCGGTGGCAGGCGGAGATGGCCCTTTCCATCTCCGCCGCTGTTGCCGGGCCGTCTCCCTTTCTGATTCCCAGACCTGCATAATTTATGAGTGTAAAGACCACATCACATTGGCTTTCCTGTGCCATAAGGGCTGTAACATCGCAGTCATGGGTAGAGATCCCTACAGCCTTTACGATACCTTTTTCCCTGGCGTCGCAAAGGCAGTCCCATGCTCCCTGCCTCTGCTCAAACTGTCCTGCCCTCACTTCGTGGAGCAGAAAAATTTCAATGACATCTCTGTCCAGACTCCTGCGGGCTTCCTCAATGGCTGCCGCCATGCCCTCATGATCAGGAGCAAGAGATTTGGAACATATGACCACATCGTCATTTCTTCCGGCAAGGGCCGTCCTGATATACGGATAAGCCCGGTAATACTGGGCAGTATCTATGAAATTGATGCCCGCATCCAAAGCATGACGGACCACCGCAGCCCCTTCTTCAACGGCCATATTCCGCTGATTCGGTCCCATGGGCAGCACGCCTGCGCCCAGACGGCTTACGCTGATTCCTGTATTTCCAAGTAATATGTTTTTCATGTGAAACCCTTTCTTTTTAAATTATAATCGAGTATAATTATGATGTAAACAAAATATTGGGGGTATATTTCAGTGTCAAATTCATGCCATCTTGCAGATGAACAGGGCTTTGAAACATTCAGGCATGCCTATCGGGCAGCTATCAAAGAGGTCCGGACAAAGATAGAGATCCTCAGTGAAGACTTTGCCGTCAGGCACGACTATAATCCTATCCATCACATGGAAAGGCGCTTAAAATCTCCGGAAAGTATCGAAGAAAAACTCATACGGTACGGCAAAGAGGTATCTATCAGCTCGGCAAAGGAAAATATATTCGACATTGCCGGTATCCGTGTAGTGTGCAATTTCATCGACGATGTATATGCGATGGCCGACATGATGCTTGAGCAGAACGATGTCAGGCTCATAATGAAAAAAGATTACATAGAAAGCCCAAAACCCAACGGTTACAGGAGTCTCCACCTCGTGATCGCAGTTCCTGTTTTTTTGCTTAACGGCTGTGAATATGTGCCCGTAGAAGTACAGATAAGAACTGTCGCCATGGATTTCTGGGCAAGCCTTGAGCATCAGCTCAGATACAAAAAAGAAAAAGAACTTTCCCCACAGGTCCATCAGGAGCTGAAAGCATGTGCCGAAGCCAGCGCCATCCTCGATAAAAGGATGCAGCTTCTCTTTGATGAGATATCAAAACCGGAATGATATTTAAAAGAACCGCTCGTCCGAGTGGTTCTTTTGCTATCCGTTATTTTTATCAGCATCATGCCAGATAATACAGATCGTCAAGGCCCTGAAGCTCCATAAGGGCCCAGATGGCATCGTTCACATCCATCCTTGTGTTAAAATAGCCGAAACTGAACCGGGCAACGCCTTCTTTTCCTATCCCCAGCGACTCCGTAAGCCTCGGACAGGAACAGTCGCCGGAACTTATGGCGATATGGTTCTTCCTCATATGTTCCTTTATCTCATCAGGCGTAAATCCCCTGATGTTCAGCGACACTGTCGGCACTCTCGTATTTGTGCCGAAATCTCCATATACTGTCACATCCTTCATTGATCTTACCGACTCAAAGAATCTTTTGGCAAGCCTGTGAGGAAATATGCTTACACCGTATATGCCCTTTTCAAGGATGAAATCAACAGAGGCCTTGAGCTGTCCCAGTTTCTGCCGGGACGGACATCTTATACCCTCTGAAATACCGTGATCTGCTGCAAGGCCGTCACCCAGGCATATGCCTCCTGTCCCCACAGGCCCCATCAGCTTTTTATGTCCGCTGAAACAAAACACATCTGTCTGCAGTTCCTCAAGGTTGACAGGAACAGCGCCTGCTGTCTGCGTTCCATCGGCGATGACCATCAACCCATGTTTGCGTGCTATGGCACCTACTCTTTCAAGATCAGTTACATTACCTGTAAGGGCCGAGCCATGGCAGCATATGATCGCTCTGGTATCAGGCTCTATGGCCTTTTCTATAAGATCATATCTGAGTACTCCGTATTCGTTAAGGGGAATAAAGGTGACGCGGCTGCCTGCGCTGCAGGCCTCAGCCAGAGCGTCAAGGACCGCCCGGTGTTCTCCGTCTGTTGATATCACATGATCTCCGGGCTTTATAAAGCTTTTTACTGCCGCCCTGATGGCAGATGTGCCGCTGTCTGTAAACAAGATATTATCTGCTCTTGTCCTGAAAAGTCCAGCCAGCGAAAGCGCCGCCTCTCCCGGTGCTGCTTCGGGTGCATCTTTGAAAGATGCAGGCTTCTCCACTGTAACTGCGGCATTATTCAAATATGGCATATGCTGCTACCTCTTCACTTCTACATGTATCGAGCCCATCACATCAAAAGCCGCCTCCTGGAGCGCAGGGTCGTTGCTGCCCACGCACCGGGCATCCACATGGATAGGCACATCGGGCATGGCAGCTTTTGCGATCACTATATTTGAGATCACACATATGTTGGTGACCACTCCGACAAATTCAACAGACTCATATTGACCGGCGTTTTTATGGAGATATTCTCCCAGCTCGTAGGATCCGAAAGTCGGCTTTGAAAATACCATATCGTCCGGATCTTTCAGCCCGGCGATACTGCCGTAAAGCTGCCATCCGTCCTCTCCGTCAATACAATGCGGAACAGGAAGATGTTTTCCTTCCTGAGTATCCATATAATGTAGGTCGTGGGTATCCATGGTAAATATTATCTGGCCATTTTCGCCCAGCGCTCTGTATTCTTTTATCTTTTCCCCAATGGGGCCTTCCAGCTTTTCAGCCCCGGAAAATCCCAGGGAACCATCCACAAAATCTTTCTGATAGTCAACTACAACAAGCAATTTCTTCATTTTTCTACTCCTCCGTATCGCTTTGCTCCGGCAGGATGGCCTTTGTCAATATCCAGTCCACCCACTCTACATAGTATTTTCCCAGAACATGAGTATTATCACTGGTACATTCAGCTTTAAGATCCCCGTTGGCATCGTCGAACAATTCGTTCACATCAATGTAGAACACTCTCTTATTGTCGGCAAATTGCGAGATCTTGCTGTTAAAATCATTTATATTTTTGTTGTTGAACACTTCGTCAGTATTTGAACGGCCTGCGGCAACATGAAGGTTTGCTTCGATGAAGATCAGGGAGTCAGGAGCTTTTTCCTTTATCCAGTCTATGAGTTCGCCATACTTTACGACCGTATTTTCACGGTTATACCCCAGTTCGTTTATCCCCAGCATGACATAGATCTTTCCGTACTTCTTTGACGACAGCAGACTGTCAAGGGTAACTGTGCCGACTCCCGGCACATTCACGGAACTGTCCCGGACATTGTACACATTCATTCCTGTGTTGGCAAAGAAATTAGGGCCCTGTGTCTGTCCGTATTCTCTCAGACCCACTGTCCTGGAATCTCCTATAAACAGAGCGTCATTGAGATATGAGCTGTCTGTGGCAGTAAACGGCGCATCGGCAGGATCGATCTTCTCTGGTCCTGAAACCTCTGTCTGCCCCGATTGCCCGGAATTTTCCTGGTCCTCAGGCGGCGTTTCGTCTCCATCTGATACCTGGGGCCCGTCTTCGGGCGGCGTGCTCTCTCCGCTCTTATCGATTATGAGCACCTTAAAAGACATTATAGTGAACACCACTATGCAAGAAATCATTATTAAGATTGAAAATGAGTATTTTATTATGTTCTTCATACGCCACCTTAAAATCTAAAATAAAGGAACGGGTCGTTGAGGCCCAGATATATTAAATAAGCAGAAGCCCAGAATATGACAAACAGTATGACTGTTCCGATAATAGTATTCCTTATCTTAGCGAACAGCCTTTCCGGTATTGATAAGCTCATTACCAGGCATATCAGCATCAGCACTCCATACATGCCCCAGAATTTAGCCAGATCGCCTTCAAAGACCGTGTCGCTCCCTGTCCCTGCAAAATCAAACAGCCTGCTGACATATATGCCCAGCTTGTCTATATCCGTTATGGCAAATATCATCCATGACAGGGGTATCATGAAAAACATGTACAGATGTCCCAGCGGCTTTACACGATCCAGCAGTCTTTTCAGCCCTGCCTTTTCTATGGCAATGCATGCAAACAGGAACAGTCCCCATATGACAAAATTCCATCCTGCTCCGTGCCATATGCCCGTCAGTGCCCACACCACCAGCAGGTTCAGATAAACCCGCGGAACTGACCTCCTGTTGCCTCCCAGGGGTATGTAAACATAATCCCTGAACCAGCTTCCCAGACTCATGTGCCACCTGCGCCAGAATTCCGTCATGGACAGTGACTCGTATGGATGAGCAAAGTTCTGAGGAATGGAAAAGCCCATTATGCGTCCAAGTCCCATGGCCATCATAGAATAGCCGTAAAAGTCAAAATACAGCTGGAAACTGTAAGCGAAAATACCCATCCATGCAACAGGAGCGGATATACTCTCAAACCCTACAGCCTGTATGTCACTCCAGCAGCTCCCTATCCTGTCGGCGAGCAAAACCTTGAATCCAAGGCCCAGAGCAAAAGTCCTGAGGCCGTCATCCAGGCTTTCCATTGAAGCTGTCCGGTTTTTCAGGTCTCTTTTTATGGTCTCAAACCGTGTGATAGGCCCGGTGGTTATCTTTGGGAACATGGTGAAATATGTCCCGAAGTTTATCAGGTTTTTTTCAGCTTTTATATCATGCCTGTAGACATCTATAAGGTATGATATGCTGGAAAATGTATAGAAACTGATGCCGACCGGCAGCAGCAGGTTCAATGGCTGCACCGCCTGACCGCCTCCCAGGCTCTGGACGGCATGGTTGATGTTTTCTATTATAAAATCTGCATATTTGAATATCACCAGCCACGCAAGATTATATATTATGCCTGCGGTGAGTATCCTTTTAGGCTTGCTGCTGTCTTGTATCATCCTGCCAAGTGCAAAATTGACTATTACCGACAGCAGCAATATAAGTATATATACGGGCTTGTCCAGGGTTCCCGCAGCATAAAAGACCACACTGCCTGCAAAGAGCAGCAGGTTTCTGTATTGAACAGGTACCAGAAAATATAATATCAGAAAAACAGGCAGAAAAATAAAGATAAACTCAACAGTACTGAATACCATGTCTTTAGAAATGATCCCCTTTCGCCGGATATATACGATGTCCGTTTATTTATATTAACATAAAAACCAGATACAAAACAGGGCTTTTTTAAGTTTGAGACAAAAAAATTTTGACCAAAAAGGTCAAAATTTTGTAACGGTATACCAAAACAGGCATGTACAGCATGTTTAAAGGTTTTCGTCCTCCAGCATCCTGTATCCTACGCCCCGTTCAGTAAAGATGTATTCAGGCTCTCCCGGATTCTTTTCCAGCTTGCGCCTTATGTTGGCCATGTTCACCCTCAGGATCCTGTTGTTGTCATCCGCATAAGGTCCCCCTATCTGCTCTGTCAGGGCTTTGTATGTTATGACTTTTCCGGAATTTTTGGCAAGCATGGAAACTATCTTATATTCCACCCTGGTCAGATGTATTTCCTTTCCGTCAGCCATAACCCGGCGTTTTTCAAAATCTATGGAAAGCCCCCTGGCAGAATAAGGTCTGTTGCCGTTGACTTTATCATCAATAAGCTTATTGCTGTGCCTTATGGCTGTCCTTATCCTGGCCAGGAGTTCGTCGGTACCAAAAGGTTTGGTGATATAGTCGTCCGCCCCTGCGTCCAGGGCTGTTACCTTTTCTTTTTCCTGCACCCTTGCGGAAATTACGATGATCGGTATGCTTGACCATTCTCTTGTCTGCTTTATCACATCAATACCGTCCATGTCAGGCAATCCCAGATCCAGAAGCACAAGATCGGGCAGAGCAGATGTAAGGATGGCCATACCCTCCTTGCCGCTGCCTGTGGTGATCGTCTTGTAATCATTTGTGTTCAGCGTTTTCGCCATGAAATCGCATATGCTCTTTTCGTCTTCTATGATAAGTACAGTGATTTTCTGCTGCATGATCATTCCTCCTTTTCCTTTGGCAGATAAAAGTAAAATTCACTTCCTTCATTGTGATTTCTCGCTTTGATATCGCCGCCATGGGCTGAGACGATAGTCTTGCATATTGAAAGTCCTATGCCCATACCCTTGTGCCCGTCGGCTTTTGAATCCTGATCTTTCAGGTAGTCTTCACCGTCAAAGATCGTTTCGATCTTTTTCTCATCTATTCCGATCCCGTAGTCTTTTATGAAGAACCACACCCTCTTGTCATCTTCTGTTACCCGCAGTTCCACAGGTTTTACACTCTTTGCATGGGTGTAGGCGTTTTGCAGTATATTTATGAGTACCTGCTCTATGAGCATGGCGTCCATCATCACCATGACCACTCTGTCCGGCAGAAAGACTCTCAGTTCAGCGCCTGGGAACCTCTTTCTGAATCTTGCCACGGCAGAGGATACGACTTCATCCACAGGTTCGATATATTTAGTCACCTTTGCTGTCGTATTGTTGATCCTTGTAACTGAAAGCAGATTTTCTACCATGTTGAGCAGCCATGAGGCATCGTTTTCAATGTTCTCTACTATGGTCCTTTTCTCTTCATCGGTCATGGATCCTTCCATTCGCAGATAAGATTCGCTGTTTCCTATTATCCCGGTCAGAGGCGTCCTCAGGTCGTGGGAAATGGCTCTCAAAAGATTGGCCCTCATTTTTTCCTTCTGCGCTTCCATAAGCTGCTTTTCCTGTTTAGCCAGTATCATCGACTGTTTTTTCATATTTGTGGTCATGGCCGAGGTGATAAGATATATCACCAGCATGGAAGCAAATGTCACCGGATACCCTTCGATGGTCAGATTGAAACCCTGATACGGATATGTGAAAAAATAATTTACGCTCAGGATTGAAAGCACATCGAACAAGGCTCCCCATACATATCCGTCAGTATATCTGGCTACCAGTATTATGCCCAGTATGTAGAAGATAGCCATGTTGGTGTCATAATTTTTTTCAACGACCTCTCGCAGTGCCAGCGCAATGGCTGTCGTAACGATAAATACGCTCAGGAATATCAGGAAATCCCTTTTGTGGTTTTTTCTGACCTCTAACTCTTCGGCAGCTTCAGCCGCCTGAAGGTCTCCGTTTTTCTTTTTACCCCATATGTTCAACGCAGTATTTCCCCCTTCATATGATATACGCTGCAGTCATAAAAATGTCGCTAAGAATATCTTTTCTCGCAGAAATTTGTCGTTTTTACTACACATATAATAATGAAATTCGTATTTTTTTTCAAGTGTCCATTTCACAACGGCAGTTGTATTTTCATAATATGAAATATATTACAGCAGAAAGGAGATCTATCTTGATAAATGACCCTTATATAGGAATGCCTATAATAATAGACAACGACTGGAACGAGCCATGCCCGGACTGCGGCTGCCGCCCGGAGACTCCGGATATTCCCCAGGATCCGGGAAACCATGGTGAAAACGGCGGATCTTTTGACAGCATGTATCTGGGCAGCCTTCCTCTGGCCATGGCGTATGTACCTTTTCAGCGATGGAAGACCACCTACTCCCTTGAAAGAGCGCTGCAGGCAGGGACCGTCTTTCCAGAGCTTGACCTGCCCTTCACAGGAGGCATGAAAAAATGAACAGGAACACATTGATCAGGCAGATACAGGAAACAGGTTTTGCCCTTTATGATCTTACCCTTTTCCTGGACTCACATCCACAAAACCAGATGGCGCTGGATTATTTCGCCGATCTGCAGAAAGAGTATGCAAAGCTCCAGGCAGATTATGAAATGATGTATGGTCCTTTGACCGCTTTTGACAACAATACTGAACATGGCTGGGCATGGATAAACGACCCTTGGCCGTGGGAACTGGAGGGCTGATGTATGTGGTTTTATGAACGGCGACTTGAATATCCGATAAATATAAAGAATCCCAATCCCGCACTGGCCAAGTTCATCATCTCCCAGTACGGAGGTCCGCATGGTGAGATCGGAGCATCTCTGAGATATCTGTCTCAGCGCTGCTCGATGCCGTACAGGGAGGTGGCCGGGATACTTAACGATATCGGTACAGAAGAACTGGCACATCTTGAAATGGTATGCACCATAGTCCACCAGCTTACAAGAAACATGACCATAGAACAGATCAAAGAAGCAGGTTTTGAAGATTACTTTGTAGACCATACGGCCGGTGTATATCCTCAGGCCGCTTCCGGCACGCCGATGAGTACCGCTACCCTTGCCGTTACAGGTGATGCACTGGCTGATATTTCAGAGGACATGGCTGCGGAACAGAAGGCAAGGCTTACCTATGACAATATCCTGCGCCTTGCAGACGACCCTGATGTCATAGACCCCATACGCTTTCTCCGTGAAAGAGAGATCGTCCACTATCAGCGTTTCGGTGAAGGCCTGCGGCTGATACAGGACCGTCTGGACAGCAAGAATTTCTACTCATTTAATCCTTCCTTTGATTAAGAAGCAGCAGACTCTTATACATGAACGCCGGCCACTGACGCCGGCGTTCATGTTTTTAACAGACATATCATCAGTACATGATATTGGCTATATGCACCAGCGGTGCGCAGATTATCAGGACGGCCAAAAATTCAATCATACCTTTTTTTAGGTTTTTCATACGATTACCTCCGTATCTTTCTTTTGAGGTAATTGTACAAAAACCAAAGTCCCGGATTTGGGACTTTGAAATGTGCAAAGTTTTTTTATCGGATCATGTGAGTCCAGCCACAAAAAGGTTCTCTTTCTATGAAAAGAGCGACCTGCTGAGAACCTGCTGACATAAAAAAGTTCTCTATAAGAGAAAAAATCCGCCTGCTGAGAACTGAACCTGAATTTATGTTTCTCTGCATTACGAATATTCTGTATAAAGAGAACTTGAACATACATAAAAAGCCTTTTTAGTTTCTCAGGGGAAGCTTTCGAGCAAGAAATGAGAACATTTTGCTGGCAGAGCGGACAGTGTCATGAAAAATATGCATGATATTGTATACGATGCCCCGCCTCAGGGTCCTTTCCGGCTGTCCCTTACGGATTGCAGTTGCCGCAGGGCTCAAAGCCCTCTGAGATGAGATAATCCCTCGTGCCTTTGAATACCTCTTTGTTTTCTTCTTTCATGGCTTTTACCGAAGGACAGTCCGGCAAATGGAATTTCATACTGTTTATGTTCAGGACATATTCCTGCGCCTTATGGCTTTGGACCCCTGCTCCGGTCTGGCTGTCCTGGGCCTGGCCTCCTGCTCCCGTGCCTGCGGCATCCTCTGAGACCGCATCTTCCGTCCTGTGGCTGTCTCCTGTGGCGTAGTCTATTGTTATCCCAGGCTGTATATTGTAAACAAAGACATTGAAACATATACCGGAACCGGAATCCTCCACGGAAAAGGCTTCCATCCTGACTCCTCTTGCCACCAGCTCGTCGCCCTCATATATCGGCGATACGCGATACAGCACATGGTTGCCTGTTTCTTCTATGTAATCTGCCACCTGATCTTCAAAGGGCAGCATGCCCTCCACATTCATGTATCTGGTGCCCGTGATCAGGTTTTTCTCGTTGGCGTTTTCTCCGGAAAGCTGGTAACCTATGAGGTGACACCTGTTATACAGATATTTGTCCGGTATCAGATCGTCGTATCTTACCGTCTGCCAGCCGCTGGGGCGTATCTGCCCTATGCTCTGTCTTTCCCCGTCAGGCATCAGTTCGCGGCCGAGCATGGCGAAAGCCTGGCCGCACCTTCCCAGACTGTCCAGCTCACTGTAGCTTTCAAACACATCCCGTGCCAGGTCTTCATCCGTAAATTCAGGCACATTGCCGTTGAGGACCGTATACGGCGTCTCCTCATCTGCCTGTGCTGCCGGGATATCGCTCTCGTCCATGTATGCACCGTCATAAGATATTCCCTGAGCTGCTGAACAACCGCTGAGGATGACGGTCAGCGCCAGCATCAGCGCCAATATTGAAACTTTCAGACTTATCTTTTCTCCTTCCATTGTACCTCTCCCTTCTTTATATCATTATACACCACGGCGGCAGGGAAAAAAAGAAGAAGCCCCGCCGGCGCCGGCCGGCAGGGCTTCTCCATTTGATTTGATGTATTAAAAGTCACAGGACTTTTCTGAGAAAATCGCGGGTCCTTTCGCAGACCGGGTTTTCAAATATCTGCTCCGCAGTCCCGCTTTCGACGATCTGGCCATCAGCCATGAAGATGACATCGTCGGCCACCTCTCTGGCAAAGCCCATCTCGTGGGTTACCACCAGCATGGTCATGCCTTCTTCGGCCAGCTTTTTCATAACATCCAGCACCTCGCCTACCATTTCCGGGTCGAGAGCCGATGTGGGCTCGTCGAAGAGTATTATCTCCGGATCCATGGCAAGGGCTCTTGCTATGGCAACCCGCTGTTTCTGCCCGCCCGAAAGGCTGCGTGGATAAGCATCCGCCTTATCGGCAAGACCCACCAGTTTCAGCAGTTCCATGGCCTTTGCTGCAGCCTTGTCTTTGGCGATCCCCTTTACATGGACCGGGGCTATGGTTATGTTGTCAAGGACGGAAAGGTGGCTGAAAAGATTGAAATTCTGGAACACCATCGCCATCCTGGCTCTCATCTGCGCCAGATTTTCCGTCGTCACCCGGACACCATCCACTTCCACTTCTCCAGAATCGGGAGTCTCCAGCATGTTCAGGCAGCGCAGCAGCGTACTCTTTCCAGAGCCGGAAGGCCCTATTATGCAAAGGACCTCTCCATCCTCCACCGTCAGGTCCACACCCTTTACTGCGTGCAGTCCGTTGAATTCCTTATGTATGTCAGTTGCTTTTATCATTTACTCCACCTCTTTCATGCCATATCCCTGGCCAGATGTTTTTCTAAAGCCGCCACGCCCTTGGAAAGGGGGAATGTGAGCATCAGATAGACGATGGCAGCTCCGATATAGGCATGAAAAGTCAGAGCGGACGAGGCTGCCCACAGCTGGGCTCCCCTCAGTATCTCCACCACGCCTACAAAGGACAGCACTGCCGTCTCCTTGATGAGAGAGATAAATTCGTTGCCAAAGGACGGTATGACTATCCTGATGGCCTGGGGCAATACGATAAGCCTAGTTATCTGGTGCTTGCTCATGCCCAGTGACTGGGCAGCTTCCACCTGCCCCGGATCCACTGCCTGTATCCCTCCCCTTATGACCTCAGCCATGTAGGCTGCGCTGTTGAGTCCGCAGACCAGCATGGCCGGTATGATGAGGTCAGGCCATGTGAACGATATACCCCACTGTTTGAGCAGGATAGGGATACCGAATGCCATGATCAGCGCCTGGACTATCATCGGCGTTCCTCTGATGACTTCTATGTATATCTTGGATATTATCCTCAGGGGTCCGTTGTCAGATTTTTTCATCAGAGCAAATACCAGTCCCAGCGCAGCGCCCACCGCTACGGCAAACAGGCTCACGCCGAGAGTCACCGGAGCTCCCTTGAGGGATACCCATATTCCGTGTAAAAAGTTTTCCATATCGATCCATCTCGTTTCTGTTCATTTATATTCTTGCTTATTTTTCAGCACGAAAAATATTATACATTATTTTGCATAAAAATGCAACATCTTTTTTGAATTCTTTCGGCCATCCCTGTAGGTTTTGAATTCTTTCGGCCATCCCCCTGCCCCCTGCCGGCCATTGTCCGCCCATTCTGAACATCCGCTTTTTCAGCCTCACAAAAAAACCCAAAAAACAAAAAAAGTCAAAAGCAAGAGTTTCCGCTGCTCTTGCTTTTGCTCTATTGATGATCACACACCATACTTCTTCCCGAAAATAAAAAATATATGTTATACCGTACAATAGCGATATTGTCTGGGAAGAGTATACATCTTTATTATATACTATCCAAATGACTAAGGCAAGCTAAAGACGGGAGTTTGACAGTTAGAAAGGGAAGAAATCGCTGGGAGTGTTGAAATCACTCA
>UQOC01000003.1 GCA_900542565.1 uncultured Eubacteriales bacterium
CTTGAAAAGAAAGGAAAACTCAAAAGTCGGAAAACCCTGAAATATCAAGCGTTTGGGAAGAAATACAAGACTTAAATGGAGATATAAAAAGATGATTAAAGTACTATTCATCTGCCACGGCAACATCTGCCGCTCGCCGATGGCAGAATTTTTACTGAAACACATGGTAAGGGAGCAGGGGCTCCAGGACCAATTCCAGATAGCTTCCGCAGCAACAAGCAGAGAAGAGATAGGCAATCCTGTTTACCCTCCGGCCAGACGGAAACTGGCTGAACTGGGCATTTCAACCATAGGCAAGACTGCTGTACAGATGACTAAAAGCGATTATGACAAATATGACTATGTGATCGTCATGGATGAAAACAATATGCGCAATGCCCTGAGACTGGTGGGGAGAACACGCACTGAAGCGGCAAAACTGCACAAACTCCTCGACTTTGCAGACAAACATGGAGACATTGCAGACCCCTGGTATACTGGGGATTTTGATACTGCATTCAGTGAAATAGAAAAAGGCTGCAGCGGATTTCTTGAGCATCTTAAAAAAGAAGGAATGATCTGATGTACTTCGTTTACATGCTCCGCTGCGGAGACGGATCTGTTTATACAGGCATTACTACTGATCTTTTAAGGCGTTTCAAAGAACACCGGAACGGAAAAGGCGCAAGATACACAAAGAGCCGCAAGGTGATAAGGATAGAAGCGGCATGGGAATGCGATGAACGATCAGATGCGCTGAAACTGGAAGCCCAGATAAAGAAACTGCCCAAATATAAAAAAGAGCAGCTCATAACAGACGAAAATGCCATGAGGTCTTATCTGGACGGAAAAGTGGACATAAACAGATATCACAGACAGAGGTCATGGGCAGAATGGCCATAAGACTGTAAAAAGGCCGGAATACAAGGATTGCCGGTCATTTTGCGATCAGCTCAAGATATTTCTCACTGTTTGCGATAAAACTATCTATGTCTACCATTGTGTTTCCTATGGTCTTGTGGATGAACAATCCGTCAGACAGGATAAGCAGCAGCCATGACAGATAGTCAGGGGGGATTTCACTTGTGCGTTCGCTTATCTTTTCGGTCAGTATGGAAGCAAAGTCCTTATATCTTTGCAGCAGCCGCTTCCTGAGCTGTTCATTGCCGGCTGCAGAGTCAGAGAACAGATGAAGCCTCAGATTGGCTGTTTCAACATCTCTTTGCAATACATATTTTATGAGCCTGTGCATGGAAGTATCTTTTGAGGCGTCTTCTGTCCATGTGAGAAGATCCTGAAGCTGCTGATCCAGATATTTGTCCGTAATATCAAATATCAGGTCGTTTTTATTTTTGTAATAATAATACAGAGTCCCTTTTGAGACACCTGCTTCCTTTGCTATGTCAGCAAGAGAAATGTCAGACATTTTCTCACTGGCAAGCAGATCCTCTGCGGCAGAGAGGATCTTTTCCCTTATATTTTCATTTCTTGGAGCAGCCATATGCCACCTCCCATTTTTCCAATCTTATATGCTCCCATTATACACATTTGCAGGCTGTTTGTCGAGAGCGCCTGTTTAAGCTCCTCGGCCATAAAAAGAAAAAAGCTTCCCTTCATGGAAAAGCTTGACTTTGACATGTGCTTCTGGTACGATAAAGCCAAAGAGTCGGTCATTTGACCGACTGCGAAAAAGCGGAGCATGTACCATAGACAAAGATCAGGCATAATGTAAATATATAAATCCGTGCAGGTTCACAGGATTCAGGAGGTGAGCATATGGATAATGCTAAGCTGGAAAAGAAATTGAACTCCAGATTAAGGAAAAGATTCGGCGGCAGCGTTAAAGCTTCGGTGGAGGACAGGATAATAAGGGTTACCGGCAATCTTTTGGAATGGGAAGACATAATCCGTGCATGCTCAATGTGTGTGGTAAAAAAAGACGGTTTTCATGTGGTAAATGATATAACTTTTGAAGGAGCCACTGTACCTGAAATGAGGATCCCCGACATTGGAGATGATGCTCTGGACGGGGCAAGGCCCGATGTGCTGATAATAGGCGGCGGCATTTCCGGGGCCAGCATTGCACGAGAACTTACCCGCTGGAAAATTGATGTGCTGCTGGTGGACAAAGAAGCAGATCTTGCTGTTCAGGCGTCAGGCAGAAACGACGGAGAGGTACATCCGGGAGTGGACCTTGGCAAAGGCACCCTTAAGCAGAAGTATGTAGTCAGGGGAAACAGAATGTTCGACAAGCTTTGTGATGATCTGGATGTCCCTTTTAAGCGGTGCGGCCAGTATGCCGGATTTACCGAGTGGTTCACCCTTCCGGTCGTATGGCTGTACGGACTTCAGAGAAAATACATATGCGGAGTGGATGATACCAGGATAGTATTCGGAAAGAAAATACGCAGGGGTGAGCCCGGCCTGAACCACGACTTTAAATTTGCTCTTTATAATCCCATGGCAGGATGTGTCTGTCCATATGGACTGACTATCGCCTTTGGAGAAAACGCTGCTGCAAACGGAGCCGGCATTTCCCTTAATACTGCCGTAACAGCCATGGAAGTAAGGGACGGAAGGATCATTTCCGTAGACACCAACAGGGGAAGGATATATCCTAAAATGGTCATAAACGCAGCCGGGGTGTTTGCAGAGGATGTGGCTGCAATGGCAGAGGACAGGTTCTTTTCCATACATCCCAGGAGAGGGACCAATTCCATAACGGATAAAAAGAAAGGTACGATGGTGGGCTGTATTTCCTCTGTCAAGACACTGAAGAAAAACAGATCCCATACAAAAGGCGGAGGCATATTACATACGGTCCATGACAATCTCCTTGTGGGGCCCAATGCGGTCGAGACATGGGAAAAAGAAAACTTTGCCACCGAAAAGGACAGCATAGACAAAGTCTTTGAAAAGCAGAAGATGACCGCCCCAAAGCTTGACGAGAGGGATATAATAACATATTTTACAGGCGTGAGACCTGCCACATTTGAAGAAGATTTTGTCATCGAAAAAGGAAGGAATACGGCAAATTTGATCCACTGCGCAGGCATCCAGTCTCCGGGCCTGACGACAGCGCCTGCGGTAGCTGTAGATGTTGCAGAGATGACAGTAGAACAGCTGAAAAAATGTGATCCGCAGATGGAGATCAAGAAAAATCCTGATTTCAATCCAAGACGCAAAGGCATTATATCTGTCAAAGACCTGCCTGAAGAAGAACGGGACAGGCTCATAAAGGAAAACCCGGACTACGGCGTCATAGTATGCAGATGCGAAGAAATAAGCAAGGGCGAGATAATAGATGCGCTAAACTCACCGGTCTGCGTGCCTACCATTGATGGTGTAAAAAAGCGAGTGAGGCCGGGCATGGGCAGGTGCCAGGGGGGATTCTGCATGCCGCTGGTAGCAGAGATAATCAGTGAGACTGCAGGCATACCAATTGAAGATGTAAAAAAAGCGGGAAACAGATCTTTCATCAGTTTCGGACAGACAAAGGAGGCGCAGTGATGAACAGTTATGATGTTATAGTCATAGGCGGCGGGCCGGCCGGTTTGGCAGCGGCAGTCTCCGCCAAAAAGAACGGAGCGCAGGTACTCCTCATTGAAAGGGAAGACAGACTGGGAGGCATCCTGAAGCAGTGCATACATGATGGATTCGGACTTCTTCATTTCGGCGAAAAGCTGTCAGGGCCTGAATATGCCCGCAGATTCGAAGATGAATTCCATAGTCTCAACATTGACTGCAAAACACTGACATTCGTTACAGATATCAAAAAAGAAAAAGACGGGTTTGATGTGCATACAGTCAGCCGGGACGGGATAACGGTCTATAAGGCAGGCGCCCTGATACTTGCAACAGGATGCCGTGAAAGGACAGCCAAACAGGTTTCCATCCACGGAACAAGACCGGCAGGAGTGTTTACGGCGGGAACTGCTCAGCATCTTGTGAACCTGCAGGGACAGATGCCCACAAAAAAGTGCGTCATATTGGGCAGCGGAGATATAGGGCTTATCATGGCCCGGCGGCTCACCCTCGAAGGAGCCAAAGTAGTAGGCGTTTATGAAGTGAAACCGGAACCTTCAGGTCTGACAAGAAACATAATGCAATGCCTTCAAGACTATGATATACCACTTTATCTTTCGCATACCGTAACGAGGGTGCTGGGGCATGACAGGCTTGAAGCTGTAGAAATAGGCCAGGTTGATAAAGATATGAAGCCGGTTCCCGGATCAGAACACATTGTGGAATGTGATGCCCTCATACTGTCAGTGGGGCTGATCCCTGAAAATGAGATAGCCGAAAGCCTGGGAGTAAACATAGATCCAAAGACCAAAGGCCCCTATTGCGATGATATGCTCATGACAGATGTGGAGGGCGTATTTTCCTGCGGAAATGCACTGCATGTAAACGATCTGGTGGACTATGTATCGGAGAGCGGCAATATTGCAGGTGCAGCGGCCGCCGGATATAGTCTCGGCAAGAAACAGGGAGAGTGGGACAAACTTTCAGATAAAGTGCCTGTGGAAACAGACGGATCGGTCCAGTACATAGTACCGCAGAAGATAAGACGCTCCGGAAAAGATGATATAGTATTTTATTTTCGCAGCAGCAGGAGTATGAAGAAGGCCAGGCTCGTGATAAGATCCGGCGGGACCATTGTGATGGAAAAGGTTCTTTCCAATTTGAAACCTCCGGAAATGGAACGCTTTATCATCAAAAGAGATGTGCTCCTGGCAGAAAAAAAAGATTCGCCTGTATATGTATACCTTGAAGGATCAGATGACGGCGAGATAAGCGGTGTGGCACACGAAAAGAAAGGAGAGGGTAAGATATGAGAGAAATGACTTGCATCACCTGCCCCAACAGCTGCCTCTTATATGTGGAACAAAAGGAAGGAAAGATCATAGTCACAGGAAACAAGTGCAAGCGCGGAGAAGCTTTTGCAGCAGCGGAGCTTACCCATCCCATGAGGACCATAAGCAGTACCGTCCGTACGGTGTATAAGGATATACCGGTGCTTCCTGTGCGTGTTTCAGAGGAAATACCCAAAGAAAAGATCTTCGATGTCATGAAGGAGATAAACAAAGTGACCATAGACCATCCTGTGGATATCGGCGATGTGATAATCCCGCATGTACTGGGGCTTTCAGCGGATGTCATCGCAATTTCTGACATACAGTAAGACCTTATAAAGAAAGGAGCAAGCAAGGATGAGCAATAAGCCGTATAAAGATTTTGAACCGAAATGGGTCAAGGAGCCTGCACCTCCGGACAGTTACAGATCTATATTCCGCTGGGGTGATCCGGAATTTGTTAAATATCCGAAAGAGTCATTATACAAGATGATGAAAGAAAAGTTTGTAATGACTGATGAGGATTTCGACCATTACTCCGGTGATATAGGAATGGATAAAGTAAAGCTGGATGCCCCGTGCAATCTTGCGAGGGAACATATAGAAGCCTTTGAAGGCATTGTAGGAAAAGATAATGTTACTGCCGAGGATTATCCGCGGCTGGCGGTGGCATATGGCAAGACCGGATATGATGCGGCCCGTCTCAGGGAAAGACGGATAGACAGCCTGCCTGATCTGGTCATATATCCGTCATCAACAGAGGAAGTTGAGAATATCGTTGCCTATTGTGCTGAGAAAAAGATACCTCTTTATGTATATGGAGGAGGGAGCAGCGTGACCATGGGCGTAGAACCGGTCAAAGGCGGAGTTTCCCTGGACATGCGAAAAAGGTTCAACAAAGTATTAGATTTTAATGAAACTGATCAGACCATTACTGTTCAGAGCGGTATTTCCGGACCTGACCTTGAAGCAGCGCTGAATCACGCCCAGGAAAGATTCGGGGCTAAAAGAGCATACACCTGCGGTCACTTTCCGCAGTCATTTGAATACAGCAGCGTAGGCGGCTGGGTAGTGACAAGGGGTGCAGGGCAGAACAGCACCTATTACGGATGTATAACAGATATAGTAATGGGCCAGAAGTATGCTACGCCCATAGGCACCATCAAGACAAGCCATTATCCCAGAGAAGCTACAGGTCCTAACCTCAATCAGATAATGATGGGCAGTGAAGGTACATTTGGCGTTCTGACAGAGGTAACATTGAAGATATTCCGTTTTATGCCGTCAAACAGAAAACGCTTTTCATATATTTTCAAAAACTGGGAGACGGCCATGGATGCAGCCAGGGAAATGATGCAGTGTGAAGCGGGATTTTCATCGGTTTTCCGCTTGTCAGACCCGGAAGAGACTAACCTGATGCTGCGACTGTACAATGTGGATGAAACTCCTCTGTGGAAAATGCTGGATGTGTTTGGGTATCAGGATATGGAAAGATGCCTGTTTCTTGGATTCACAGATGGGGAAGCTGGATTTTCCAAGAATGTGGCAAAGAACATCAAAAAGATTGCCCGCAGCCATGGAGGTATGAGCCTGACCTCTTATGTGACCAAAAGCTGGGAAAAAGGGCGGTTTAACGACCCATATCTCAGGGACACATTGCTTGATTTCGGAATAATGACAGATACTCTCGAATGTACTGTAAACTGGTCCAACATGGCCAAGGTCCATGAGGAAGTCAGAAAGGTATGCCACGCTCTGCCCAACACCATAGTCACCACTCATATGTCCCACTGCTATCCGCAGGGAGCAAATCTGTATTTTATCTTTATAACAAAGATGTCGGACGCAGATAGCTTTAAAGCATACCATGCCACCATCCTGGATGCCATCCAGAGGTCAGGAGCTGCTTTGAGCCATCATCACGGCATAGGAAAGATGTTTGCGCCATGGCTGGAAGGCAGTCTGGGAAGAAGGGAATATGGTGTTTTCAGAGCGCTTAAAGAATACTTTGATCCGGACAATGTCATGAATCCGGGAGGAACCCTTGGCCTTGATCTTGAAGAAGATCAGAAACGGTTCCTCAGGGACGATATAAAATAAGAGACGGCAGATGTGAAAGGAAGAAAGAAGGTAAAGCCGATGAGAGAGAAGATCGTGCTGGCCTTTGATGTGGGCACTCAAAGCTCGCGGGCCCTGCTTATCAATAACAGAGGAGAAATACTGGCGAAAAGCCAGCAGCAGCACAAGCCGCCTTATGTTTCTCCTTATCCTGATTGGGCCGAACGGGATGCGGACTTGTATTTCAAAGATATATGCACATGTTCGCTGGACCTGAAAGAGCGTTTTCCAGATATATTTGAACGGATCGAGGCGGTTTCAGTAACGACCATCAGGGACACTGTCGTATGTGTTGACAGCAGCGGAAAACCACTCAGGCCTGCCATATTATGGCTTGACAAGAGGATGGCTGAAGGACGGCCCCAGATGTCCAATATGGTAAGGATGGCGCTGAAAACCGTAAGGATGGAAGAAACAGCAAATCTGCAATTCCGCAAATCCCATTGCAACTGGATAATCCAGAATGAGCCGGAAATATGGGAAAAGACAGACAAATTCCTGCTTCTGAGCGGATATCTGATCTTTTGCCTGACGGGCCGGATGGCCGATGCGGCTGCAAGCCAGGTAGGCCATATACCTTTTGACAGCCAGCATAGACAGTGGCAGAAAAAAGGCGCGCTGACGCGTCCTGTCTTTGATGTCCATGAGGATAAGCTCTGCTGCATAGTAGAGTCTGGGCAGGAGATAGGAAAGATCACCGCAGAAGCTGCAAAAAAAACAGGTTTGCCGGAAGGACTGCCGCTGTTTGCGACCGGTTCGGATAAGGCCTGTGAAATCATGGGGCTGGGCTGTATTGATAAGGAAAAAGCAGCTATAAGCCTGGGAACCACTGCAACTGTAACATTTACCATAGACCATTATCTTGAACCTGAACGGTTCATACCGCCTTATGATTCCATAATGCCTGGGTATTTTACACCGGAGATAGAAATCTTCCGCGGATATTGGCTCATCTCATGGTTTAAAAAAGAATTTGCCGAAAAGGAGGTGGCTCAGGCGGCCCTGGAGGGATGTTCGGCCGAGGATTTGCTGAACAGGCGCCTGGAAGAAATACCCGCCGGCTGCGAAGGACTGCTGTTCCAGCCGTATTTTACGCCCAACATTACGATGCCCACAGCCAAAGGCGCTGTTATAGGCTTTTCTGACTGGCATACGAGGATACATATATACCGCGCCATAATAGAGGGGATAAACTTTGCACTGATAGATGGCCTGAGACAGATGGAAAAGAAAGCCGGATACAGGATGAAAGAGATCAGGGTAGGCGGCGGAGGGTCTCAAAGCGACCAGATATGCCAGATAACTGCCGACATGTTCGGAATACCTGTTGTCCGTACCCAGACCCATGAAGTGGCAGGGATAGGTACGGCCATGACGACCTTTGTTGGAATGGGAGAATTTGAAGATTACCGCCAGGCAGCCGATGCAATGGTACATGAATCTTGTGTATTTGAGCCCGACAGACAGCAGCATGAAATATATGAAAAACTTTATGAAAATGTTTTCAAAAAGATTTATGGCCGTCTTGAAGATCTTTATGATGAGCTTGGAAAAATATTTGAGCAAATGTAAAAATGTTATGGAAATAATCTTAAGGGTGTAGTATAATAACTTCGTTGCTGTATGCAGTTCATATGATGGCTGCTCAGCAGCGAATCATGCTAGTGTGGCTCAATGGCAGAGCAGCTCATTCGTAATGAGCAGGTTGGGGGTTCGATTCCCTTCACTAGCTCCACACAAAAACAGGGAAGCCTTTGGCGTCCCTGTTTTTGTGTGAATAGAATAAAAGGGAATCGAACCCGCAGGGCGCCGGCGAAGGGAGAAGGTTCGGTGGAGCTTCGAGCAGCCGGCGGTCCGAAGCAGAGCGGAGCGAGGCGAGGAAGCAGCCTGCAAGGCGAGAGGCGAAGCAGGCGGTCGCCCCTTCACTGGCTCCACACTTATCGGCTGCCTGTCTGTTTTTCTTTTTCCTTTTTTATTTCTGCTTCTTCATCTGCAGGTAATGGATGCCAGGCCGCAGGTTCTCTGCGGTGAGTAAAGATCTTCCTGAACTTTGACAATATAGATTCGATAAAGTTGAACCATATATTGCCGAAAATAACTACGACAAGGAGAAGCAGAAAAAGTATTCCGATTTCTTTAATCATATATTCTTATCATTTTGTCGCAAAGCGGTTCATGAAGAACTCGGTAAAAGCGGCCAGTTCTTCTTCCTGGGATACATAAACATACAGCTTTTCATCGTCCAGCCAGTCGTAAGCATTGATACCTATATAGCTCTTCTTGTCAGGATATATTATGAATGCATCGGTAGGGTATTTGTTCCGATAAGCCTTCAATATATCTTTGCGGCGGTAATAGACCGGGTCTCCGCAGCCTGAAAGGTCGGGAACGGTAGGCACGACTGCGATGGTCTGCTCAGCTTCGTTCCAGCCGACGATAAGGTTGCCTATTTTTGTTTTGCTGCCGTGGACGAAACCGTAATTGAACCAGCCCACATCTTCGGTGTATCCGAAGATCAGTCTGTAATCGGCACCGTTTTCAACCACCTGATCAAACAGCACGCGCATTTTCTGAGCGTTGGCGTTGCTCTTTTCCATGTCGATCTCAGGACCTTTAAAAAATTTTCCCAATAATCCCATAACTGATTCCTCCTAAATATATTTTAAGGTGTGGCCACCTTATATAAACGATGATAAATAAAAATAAAATTTAAAAATTGTATTTATTTGCGGTGAAATAAAATCCGTCCTGGCGCTATGTATAGCGCATACCGGATGGATTTATTTTGCGGTTATTTTGGACACGGCGGCTGCTCTTTTAACTTTTCGAGGGCGTCCACGATCCCCTTGATCTGAAAGTTTACCGTTTCATCAGCGGCTTCCGGAACAAGCAGAGGCAGGCTGTTTGGCACTGCTCTGCGCACCACCATTACAGTCAGGCACAGATTGGTGAACAGGGCGACTCTCTCGTCGTTGGCTTTGATACCGAAGTTTTCCAGGATCTGTCCAAAGAGGCGCAGCTGCTTTTGGCGGAAGATCTGGTAGTTTTTCTTAGAAAGATGTTTAAAGATATGCTGCTGTTCCTCGATGGTCAGCACAGCGATCCCGTGTTTTTCGCCATAGCAGCAGTCGTGCAGGAACTTGGTGACAGCTTCACGCCAGCTGAGGGCGGGATCAGATGCCAACTGCCGTACATATGCAATGATCTTAGGCTGCTGCAGGTACAAGGTTTCGACGATAAGTTCCTCTTTTGTCTTGAAAAAAGAATAGAAGAATGTCCTCGATATACCTACTTTTTTGTATATCTGTTCAACGGTCGTATGCTGGATACCCTGCTTTGCCATAAGCTCCAGTGCTGTTTCAACAAGTTCGTTTCTGATACGGATCCTGTCCTCCTCAGAATAAGCTACTTTGGGCATTATATTACTCCTACCCCTCAAATAAAAACAAAATATAAAATGTGATTTTATTTTACCCTACGAACCTCAAAAAGGCAAGAGGAAAGAAACACAAAACCTGGTATTTTCATCTTGCCTGTCTCACATGATCCGGATAAAGGACCTGGTTATAGTATCCCATATGATCATTTTGATATATGCCGGCGATCAATTCTTTATCTATTTGGGAGCTGACATAATCTTCCCATCTTACATCCAGGTCGGAAGCAAAAATAATATAGCTGCCGCCTCCGAATGTGGCCGTTCCCAGAAAAACGATATTATCTCCAAAAGTTTTATTTATTTCCTGCAGAGCTTTTTCCTCCAGATCAGCCAGGCTCTCTAAAAAAGCTCTGTCTGGAAGATCGTCTGTTGTGCTGTCGCAGTAGCTTGCTTTGATATAGAAAGTGTTTTTGTAATCCTTATCAATATATTGAGTGTCTACCCTGACGCTCATTTTTTTAGTTCCGAGCATATCCTGATAGACCATCCATGTCTTTTTTTCGGGTTTCTTCTTAAAACTGCCGAATAATCCCATAACTGTTCCTCCTTACAAAGTCCTGCTCAAACAAATCTACTATGGTCATAATATCATGAGATGTAAAAAAATACAACGCTTGACAACGAGACGGGCGGGAGTATAATTTTTACAAAGACCGGATCATCAGCCGGCGCATACGAGTTTAGCTGAGTTTATTTAGGAGAAAACAATGTACAGGACATCTTACGATTCTCCGCTGGGCAAAATGTATATGTCCGGCGACGGAAAAGATCTGACGGGGCTCTGGTTTGAAGGCTCCAGGGATTCGAGCAAACACGGGCAGGACTTTGAAGATGGGGAGCTGCCTGTATTTGACAAGACGAAAAAATGGCTTGATATATATTTCAGCGGGAAAGATCCGGGATTTACGCCGGAATACAAGCTGGAGAACCTGACCGATTTCAGGCGGATGGTAGTAGAAGAGATGAAAAGCATACCTTATGGCCATACGGTCACATATAACGACATTGCAAGAAAGATCGCAGAGAAAAAGGGCCTGAAAAAAATGTCAGCTCAGGCTGTGGGCGGAGCCGTAGGGTGGAACCCTATCTGCATAATAATCCCGTGCCACCGGGTGGTCGGCTCCAATGGCAGCCTCACGGGCTATGGCGGTGGGATACAGAATAAAGTCGGACTGCTGACTCTGGAGAAAAATGACATGAGCAGATTTACAGTACCGACAAAGGGGACTGCTCTCTGATCATGGCTGTCAGGCGGCCGGTTTGCCGTCAGCTCAGTCGATAATGGCCGATGATGTCATCGTGAGATTCCAATATATCTTCTTCATAAAACAACTGCATTGGGTGGGCGTGGTGTATCACAAAAGGTATACCGCGCCTGTTTCTGTTGTCAGAAACGATGCCTATGTGGTCAGAAAACACCACAATGTCGCCGCCCTGCCACTGGCCGATCTGGTTTATGTCGGTAGTCAGGGAGAGGGAGTTGCGGTTAAAATAAATATTGAGATTCCCGACTCTGCGAAAATCTATACTTTTATCTATGATTTCAATATCATATATGTCAGGATGGGACACGATATCCTCATTGACCAGCTCCATCAGGTCATAGCCGGCGCCCAGCGCACCGAAAGCTACCACATCGGTACATACTCCGTATTGGTCGTCAGGATATCCGCTGCCGTAATAAACGCTCTTATATCGGGGCCTTTGGGAAACATATTCCCTGGCACTCAGAAGTATGTCCGACTGGTCGTCGATCCCGTCGCCGTCCATATCTACAGTGCTCACATATGTATCTATTCCAAATGCCTGACCGCTGTACCTGGGATGAGGGAGGTAGTTGAAATGGTACAGCAGTGCGATGATGGCTGCAGCTGAGATCGCTGCCATTGCCAGCAAGATGCTTTTTCTTTTTCTATTCATGGCCTGCTCCTTGACAGACTGTGACCCCTGGTCTTTTAGCCTTCATACCGATTATATCATTTTAACAAAGGCGGGTCCATATGGCAGGTTAAAGTTAAGGTATGATATTGATAGAAATCCCGATTTATACTATAATCTTAAAGTAAGATATAAGGAGAAAAAATGGAGCTTGGATATTATCTGGTAGACGGAGAATACGGATGGGATCAGGAAAAATTTACAGATCTCATAATGAAAAAGGGAGGCTGCGGGGCTGTTACAGCCTGCGACAGCTGCATATATTTCAGCAGATATCATGGTAAAAAGGAACTGTACCCCTTTGACCCTTGCAATGTGACACCTAAGGATTACAAGGCCTTTGCCAGGATAATGAAGCAATACCTCGGGCCCAGGTTCAGGGGAATAGACAGCCTGGATCTTTACCTGGATGGCATAAGAGGATATTTTAAGAGTGCAGGCTGCGATGATATAGATGCGGCAGGGTTTTCCGGACATGAACCGTATGAAAAAGCTGAAAAGACTCTGATGGATCAGATAAATTCCGGCTTTCCGGTTCCCTGTCTTACACTTATGCACAGGGACAGCCGGTTCAAAGATTTCACATGGCACTGGTTCATGCTGACCGGATATGAAAAGGCAAAAGATACATGTATGGTAAAAGCCGTAAGCTACGGCGAATGGATCTGGCTTGACTTCAAAGCCTTGTGGGATACCGGATACGATGAAAAAGGCGGTCTGATAATATTCAGGATCAGATGAAAAGATGACTGGTGCTTTTTGAGGAGGAATAGATGAAGAAGATCGCGCTGATCTACAGGAACCGAGAAAATATGGAAGCCATCTACCACCTGGAAGAAGAGGTGGAAAGCATTTTCGGCAACTATGCGGATATAGAAAACTATTATGCCAATGAACTGACAGAAAAGGACAGGATAAAAGCCGATGTGTATGTTCTTGTGGACAGGAGCGTACTTGCCAACCTCCGTACCCACACGGCTTCATTTAAAAATATAGTGATCCTGACAAGGAGCATAAGTAAAGACAATCTGAAAAAGATAATGGAAATACCCAAGAATGAAGATGTGCTCATTGTCAACGATGCTCTTGAAAGGACCATAGAGACAGCCTCAATGCTGTACGAACTGGGGATAGGACATCTTAATTTTATCGTGTATAACCCGGAGGAAGACGACGGACGCTACAACGGCATAAAATTTGCCATCGTTCCCAACGAACCTCAGATGGTACCCGGATACATAGAAAATGTCATCAATGTCGGATACAGAAAGATAGGATTCGACACTATGGTAAGGATAAAAAACTCCCTCAACATAGAAGATGACGAACTGGAACTGAAACTGCTCCTTTACATATCTACTATCGTTGAACCGCAGAACGATCTGAGCAACAGTTATGTGGGAAGTTTCCTCAGAAACAGCATGCTGAACGAATATCTCTATGACGCCCCTTCGGCGCTGATCCTCGTGAGCAATGACGGACAGATCATTTATGCCAACAGGAGGGCGCGGGATTTTTTCGAGAAAGACGGATCCGGACGGCGGACATATTATATCAGCGCCATAGACAGGGAACTCCTCAGGCTCATTGACGGCACAGGAGAGATTTCCAAAAAAGTTGTCGCGATAGCCGACAGTAACTATATACTTGATAAGGTCCCTCTGTGTATCAGCAATACACAGATAGGATATTATGTGACTCTCCAGGACGAGGTGGTCATAAAGGATATGGAGATCAGCCTCAACAAGAAACTGATAGAAAAGGGACTCTTTGCCAAATATACTTTCAATGATATCAAGCGGAGCTGTGAAGTGATGACGGAAACAGTCGAACTGGCAAAAAAGGCAGCTGTAACAGAATATACCATTCTGATAACCGGTGAAAGCGGCACAGGCAAAGAACTGTTTGCCCAATCCATACACAACTATTCCAACAGGAAAGATATGCCATTTATAGGAGTAAACTGCGCTGCGATACCGGAATCGCTGCTGGAATCCGAACTGTTCGGATATGAAGAGGGGGCGTTTACCGGAGCGAGCAAAAAAGGAAAGATCGGATATTTTGAACAGGCCAACCACGGCACCATATTTCTGGATGAGATAGGCGACATTTCGCCTAAGCTTCAGGCCAGGCTTCTCAGGGTGATACAGGAAAAACAGGTCATGCGCATAGGAAGCGACCGTGTCATCAATGTGGATGTAAGGATAATAGCCGCCACCAACAGGGATTTAAAAAAAGAAGTTGAAAACGGCAATTTCAGGAGCGACCTGTATTACAGGCTGAATACATTGCAGATAATGGTGCCTCCTCTCAGGGAAAGAAAAGAGGATATATTGCTCCTGTTCAACGAATTTGTAAAAGCCGGCCATGTGAGGATGAGCCAGAAGGACAGGGATATGCTCCTTAATTACGGCTGGCCAGGAAATGTAAGGGAACTTGAAAACTGCGCCTTATATTACATGACTCTCGGAAAACTTCCGGAACAATTCCAGAACAAGGAATTGATGGGTACGGGCGAGACAGATGAAGATATACAGTCTAAGATAAGCGGTGAGATCCTTGAGATCCTTTTCAAGAAAAATTCCATCGGACACGGAACAGGAAGAATGTCGGTGCTGGAACTGCTCAGAAAAGAAGAATATGACATAAGCGATGTGCAGCTCAGGAGCATCCTGGGCGGGCTTCAGGAGCAGGGGCTCATAACTATCGGCCGGGGGCGTCAGGGGATGAAGCTGACCGAAAAAGGAATGAAAGCCATAGGCTGATCATGTGGCATGTTTTTTGCATTATTTTATTATAAAAACATAACGAAAGGAAAGGTTGCAAGATGAAAGTTTTTATCAGTGCTGACATCGAAGGCGTTACAGGAGTTACAACCTGGTGCGAGACTGAATATGGCGGAGAAGGTTATGAAGCGGCATGCCGTCAGATGACTTTGGAGGTAAAGGCCGCCTGCGAAGCTGCCATGGAACTGGGCTATGAAGTGGCAGTAAAGGATGGTCATGGATCTGCCAGAAATATCGATATGTGGGGACTTCCTGAAGGCGTAGAGCTTATCAGAGGATGGAGAAGCTCACCGGAGACCATGATGGGAGGGCTGGACGGATCCTTTGACGCTGTTTTATATATAGGATATCATTCGCCTGAAGGGATGAATACCAGTCCAATGGCTCATACTACCGAACACGAGTGGTTCAATTGGGTAAAGATCAACGGTAAACTTGCCTCTGAATTTTCTCTGAACGCCCTGTATGCAGCAGATATGGGAGTTCCTTCTGTATTCCTTTCAGGGGACAAGGGAATATGCGACCATGCAAAAGACTATTATAAAGATATAGTTACCGTTGCCACCAAAGAGGGGACCGGAAATTCCACCTGGAGCCTGCACCCGGCCACGAGCCTCAAGCTGATCAAAGAAGGCGTAAGAAAAGCACTTTCCCAGATAAAGCCGGTGGCCCCTCTGCTGGAAAAAGAATATCAGATGGATATTTATTTCAAAGAACATCAGAAAGCAAGGATGGCCTACTGGTATCCGGGAGCGCAGCTTCTTGAAAGCAATCTGGTAAGATATACCGCCAAAGATGTAAACGATCTGATGGTGGCCAAAATGTTCATGACAGAAATTTAAGAAATAAAAAAAGGGAGAGATACCTATGGGAGAAACGGTATCTCTCTTTTTGTTTATATTATTTTTACCTGGTAAAAATAATATCGGAAGTTAAGGGCTCCAGCGGTATGGCCAGAGCGGTGATGCTGCCGCCTTTGTCCTTTATGAAAGACAGGGGCAGGTCATATGTCAGGATATCTTCTTTTAAGCCGGTCACCTTATAGAGGCCGCCGAAATATGGTATGATCTGGTTTTTCATATGGCGGTTCACAAGATAAAAATCATCGCCTTCCTTGATGATCTCCACAGGATCATAGCCCGGATTGCTGTATATGCCGGTTATACTGTCGTCTTGCGGACCGAAATTTCTTTCTTCGGCCTGAGGATATCTTTCGCCGAAAAGGTCTACATAACAGTCGTTGAAATCTGCCTCAGGAGCAGGTTCCTTTCCATGGAATTCTCCGGCCCAGTCATGGTCAGCAAGTCCCAGCAGTTTGTCGAGCACATGATACAAGACAGTGAGCATAAGGGACATGGTAGGTGAGTGGAAATTGACCAGAACAGAAACACCTATCTGTTCCTCCGGCATAAATACCTGAATTGAACTGTATCCTTCTATTTTTCCTGTATGGCGCAGTATGTACCGGTCACGGTAGCGGCCTGTCTGCCAGCCAAAGCTGTATCCATCCAGAGGAAACAGGTTATCTCCCTGGATAAAATCAGTAAAATCTATCTGTTTTGTTATCATCTCACGGAAAACATCTTCAGATATCAGCCTTTTGCCTGACGGGAGCTTTCCTCCGGATGTCAGGAAACGGAGCCATTTTGTCATATCTTTTCCGGTAGTGTTTACAGAAGCCGCCGGAGCCACCGTATCCACATCCCATATTTTAAGCTGTGACAGCTTTCCGTCTATGACCTGGAACGGTTCTGCATGGTCATCGGCGCCGATAAGGCCTGAGACAGTGCAGGTTGTCTGATCCATGCCCAGAGGGCCGAAAAGGTATTTTTTCATCAGCTCCGGCCAGTCCAGACCGGTCACATACATGGCGACATGTCCTGCCAATGTATATATGATATTGCTGTACTGGGCTTTTTCCCGGAAAGGGGCCGTGGGGGCAAGATATGCGAACCTCTCCTCAAACTCTGCCGGGGAGCAGTCGCTTGGCCAGATGCCGTCGTGCGGCCCAAGGCCTGTCCTGTGACATAGCATGTCTCTGAGGGTTGCCTTGCTTTCGGCCACTGGATCGTTCATCCTGAAGGCCGGGAAATACTCTTTTACGGGCCTGTCATAATCAAGTTTGCCTTCGGAAACCAGCATGGCGATCACAGCCGAAGTCATTGCCTTGGAACAAGACGCAATGCAAAAGACCGTCTCATCTCCTACAGCCTGCCCGTTTGTGTTGCGCACGCCCAATCCTCTGACAGCCTCACATTCCGGCGTCACATAAGAAATGCAGATGCCGGGAACACGCCAGTATGCCATTTCGGAGAGTATCATATTTTCATCTAATTGTATCTTATTCAATGTCTGCCTCCTGAATATGCAAATATATATTTATATGTTAATGTTACGCAAACTTCGTGCCAAAGGGAATGGACACTAAAACCTTGTAAACCATCGGCAGACATCAGAATAAATAAGTTTTTAAACAAATAAAACCAAATAAAACTTATTAAAACCTATTATTTTCCTGAAAAATACCTGATAAATATGAAAATCCATAGAATATTATGTGAATTTTAAGTTGGCACGATTTCTGCATAAGAATATTTGCGAAATTATTTTCAAACATTTTACGATTGGAGGAAAAACATGAGTAGCAACAACAACACGCCTCAGAACACCGGATTTAAAAAAGAAATCGGCGTATTTGGAGGAATAAGCATCATCGGCGGCATCATGATCGGATCAGGTATATTCTATCTGGGATCATATGTACTGGAAAGAACCAATATGAGCATGGGCCTTGCCCTTGTGTGCTGGATCGTCGGTGGTCTGGTTTCAATCCTCGGCGGATTGTGCTTCGCTGAACTGGGAGCCTGCGATTCAAGAGCAGGAGGAATGGTAGTTTATATGAACAGAGCCTACCATCCGGCTGTTGGATATTCTTTCGGATTCACAAGCTGGGTGATCAGCGGATCCGGTTCCATCGCAGCACTGGCCATCGCACTGCCTACAGCTCTGGCTGAATTCTTCAACCTGAGCGACACAGGTATCAAAGTGATAGCTATCATACTCATCATAGGCCTTACAGTTTATAACTGCTTTGGTATCAAACTGGGAACCATTCTCCAGAATGTATCAATGGTAGCAAAATGTATCCCTATCGCCCTGATAATCATTGCCGGTCTCATCATCGGAAACCAGTCTCCGGATCTGTCTCTGGTACCGGAGGGTACTGACCCGACATTCGGCGGAATGATAGGAATGATCGCTTTTGCAACTGTAGCTTCCCTGTGGGCATACGAAGGATGGACAAACCTCAACCCTGTAGCTGAAGAAATGAAGAATCCTGGAAGAGACCTTCCGAGAGCTCTGATCCTTGGTATCGGCGCTATAATGGTCATCTATGTTCTGTTCAACTTCGCTATCTACAGAGTACTGCCTCAGGAACAGATCGAAGCTTACATAGGCAATGGAGACATCTATCTCGGAACCCATGCTGCTGATACACTCTTCGGAGGAGCAGGACAGGGCATAATCCTGGCCACACAGCTTATCGCCATATTCGGTTCACTGAACGGAATGATAATCGCATTCCCTCGTTACTATTATGATATGGCTGCTGAAAAGCACTTCTTCAAGAACCACGCTTCACTGAACAAGTACGGCGTACCTCAGGTTGCTCTGATCTCTCAGGCAGTGATCTCCTGCATACTGGTTCTGCTCAGATCACTGGATCAGCTTACTTCTCTGGTAGTATTTGCCGGAATGCTGTACAATGTTTTGGTTATAGCTGCAGTTGTAGTTTACAGGAAGAAATTCCCTAACCTCGAACGTCCTTACAAAGCTTGGGGTTATCCTGTAACTGTAGTTCTTGCCATCGTACTGTTCTTTGCTTTGATGGTTAACACACTGGTTGAGGATCCTCAGACTGCCCTTATCGGTCTGGTTGTTCCTCTTGCAGGACTGATTTGCTGGAAGATCTTCGATATCAAACTGAAAAAAGAAGAACAAAAGTAAATTGACAGAAAATAAAAAACGGAAATAATTAAACCAGAAAAGAGAAGTATACCATGGGATTACCTATTGAATGCAAATTAAAGCTTGATGACCGTTACGCAAAAGGCAGGAGAAATCTGATCACTGATGTCCCGGGCGTTAAAGTAGGACAGATAACTCTAAATGACGGCGAAAGGGATATACACACAGGAGTGACAGCAATCTTTCCTCATTCGGGAAATCTGTTTAAACAGAAAGTCGCCGGAGGTGTGTCCGTTATAAACGGATTCGGCAAGAGCGCCGGACTGATTCAGATAGAAGAACTGGGAAATATCGAAACTCCCATCATAATGACCAATACATTCGGGGTAGGGACAGCCCTTAATGCTCTGACAAAATATATGCTGGAGCAAAACGAAGATATAGGAGCCTCTACATGTACGGTCAACTGCGTGGTGACAGAGTGCAACGACGGAGAACTCAACGATATACGGGGCATGCATGTTACAGAAGCTGATGTAAGATCAGCCCTGGATGCGGCAGGTCCTGATTTTGAGGAGGGGGCCGTCGGCGGCGGTACCGGCATGATCTGCATGGGTAAAAAAGGCGGTATCGGATCCTCATCAAGAATAGTAGAATTTGACGGAAAAAAATATACCATCGGCTCCATAGTCATGTCAAACTTCGGAGTTCTGGGAAATCTTCGCATTAACGGTGAACGGATATCTGTGGACATTGATGATAAAGCCAGAGATAAAGGATCGATCATCATGGTGATCGGAACCGATCTTCCGCTAAGCGACAGACAGCTCAGGAGAATGGCCAAAAGGGCGACAGTGAGCCTTGGCAGAGTCGGATCCTACCTTGGGACCGGGAGCGGAGATATCGCAATTGCTTTCTCTAACGGGAACATTGTTCCGCACTACAGTGAAGAAAAACTTATAAACTGCCGTTATTTATTTGAAAACGATATGGATACGGTGTTTGAAGCAACAGCTGAAACTGTGGAAGAAGCTATAATAAGTTCCCTTTATCATGCGGACGGTATGACCGGAATAAGAGGAAAGACCGTTCACGGATTAAAAGAATACTTATAGAATCAAAGAGCTGCGAAGCTATTTCCGCCGATCAAGCAGATCCAACGAAATAGCTTCGTTGTTTATTCATACAGATTGTGCTAAAATTAAAAAAAGGGGGTAAGAAGCGATGTATGATATTTTGATCAAAAACTGCAGGATAATAGATGGAAGCGGCGCTCCATGGTATAGGGCTGATATGGCTGTTAAAGGCGGAAAGATCGTCAAGATAGGCCATTTATGCGGACAGCCTGGACATGAGGCAGAAAACACCGTGGACGGGCAGGACCGGTATCTTGCTCCAGGATTTATAGACATCCATTCTCACAGCGATACGACGCTGATGAAATATCCCAAAGCTGAAAGCAGGATATTGCAGGGCGTTACCACAGAAATCGGAGGAAACTGCGGCATGTCAGCATCTCCTGTCAGCGATGACCCGGAGAGAAAAGAAGAGCTCAGAGCCTATATAGGAGATCTCAGCTATGAGTGGAGCGGTATAGGAGAATTTCTGGATAAGATCGGCTCATGCCATCCCAGCGTAAACTTTGGGACAGCGGTGGGTCACGGCACCATAAGGATCGCAGCCATGGGATTCGCAGACAGGAAGCCGGAAGCAAAGGAAATGCACCTGATGAAGTCTATTCTCAGGCAATCTCTGCAGGAAGGCGCCTTCGCCATGACCACAGGCCTTATCTATCCGCCCGGATGTTATGCCGACACCCAGGAGCTGATAGAACTTTCAAAAGAACTTCCTAAATACGGTGCCTTTTACATGACCCATATGAGGAATGAAGGCGCAGGCGTGATAGATTCCGTCAAAGAGGCCATAGAAATATGCAGAAGGTCAGGCGCTCCTCTTGAAATATCCCATCATAAAGTCACCAACAAAGACGGATGGAAGCGCTCGTGCAAAGTGACCACTTCTCTTATTGAGGAAGCCCGCAGAGAGGGGCTTGATGTTACTGCCGACCAATATCCATATTGCGCTTCATCGACCACAATGGACAGCAACATACCTCAGTGGGCTTTTGAGGGAGGCATGGATGCGCTGTTTGACAGGCTGAGAGATCCGGAAACCAGAGCTAAGCTCAGAGAAGAAAGCAACGCCAGTCATGTTGGACGCTGGGGCGATATATATGTCGGCTATGTGCTAAGTGAAGAAAACAGCTGGACTGTGGGTAAATCCATTGAGGAGATCGCAAGGATCCGCGGAGTTGATCCGGCGGATGCATGTTTTGATCTGGTCCTGGACGAAAAGGGCCGTGTCGATGAGATCAACTTCGGCATGTGCGAAGAAGATGTAGAATACATAATGCAGAAACCATATATCATGACCGGTTCTGACGGAAAATCAGTTTCTTATGATTATCCCGGAAGGCCTCATCCGAGATTCTTCGGGACATTCCCGCGGGTGATAAGCCACTATTGCCGCGACAGGAAACTGTTCCCTCTGGAAACGGCCATCTGCAAGATGACTTCCATGCCGGCAGCAAAGCTGGGTATCCAGGACAGGGGTCTTATCAAAGAGGGAATGTGGGCTGACCTTGTAATGTTTGATTTTGACAAGATCAAAGATACCCCTGATTTTAACAACCCTAAGCAGCCATGCGAAGGCATATGTCAGGTTTATGTAAACGGGGTGCTTACTGCGGAAAACGGCAGACATACAGGCGCAGCTGCAGGCATGATTCTAAGAAAAGGAATTTGAAATGAAAAAAGAACTTAAAGAAAGAATATTAAATCAACTTGATTCAATGGACGGCAAAGTGGGTTTTTATTTTAAGAACCTTGTTACAGGCGAAACTTTCGGATATAACGAAAAAGAGCAATTTTTGCCTGCCAGTATCGTAAAAGTGCCGCTGCTTGCGGCCATGCTCCTGATGAGGGAGAAAGGTGAAGCACAGTTTTCTGAAAAAATAACCATAACAAAAGACCAGATGCTGCCGGGATGCGGTGTGGTACAGCATATGACAGGGGATGAAAACGGCAGCGTAACCCTTGACATCACCACACTGTATAAATTCATGATAGTAATAAGCGACACTACAGCCACCAATGCTTTATACAAGCATTATGGAAACGACAAGGTCATAGCTGCTTTGAAAGAACTGGGGCTCAAAGGTACTCAGTTTAACAGGGCTTTCTATGACAGCGTCAGAGAAGAGCAGGGAATACAGAATTACTTTGTACCTGAAGAAATGGGCGAACTTCTGGAAAAAATGTACAAAGGCCAGCTCATCAGCAAACAGGCTTCAAAGGATCTGCAGGACATACTTCTGCTCCAGCAGGTCAATCACAAGATGGGTGGAAAGCTGCCGATAGGTTTTCCTATAGCCCATAAGACCGGTGAAGAAGAGGACAAGACCCACGATGTGGGCATTGTATTTGTCAAAGAGCCGTTTGTGGCATGTTTTGCTTCATTTGAAGCGGACATACCTGCTTTTGAACAGTTTATCAGGGAAACCACTTATGATATAGCAAAAGATATAGATCCTGAACTGAAACCGATGGAAGGCATAGGCGGGTTCTTTTAAAAATAATAAAAAACTGCCGCTCAGATATGATCGATCTGAGCGGCAGTTTTTTATTTGGTCTTTACCTTCATAAACTCCAGGGCTTTGTCTGCCATGACTTCCATCGGATCAAGGTAGAAATCCGGCAGATTGTTATCGGCTTTTATAACTGAAAGTTCGGTGCATGCCAGCAAGGCGACCTGGCAGCCCAGCTCTTTGAGCTGATCGTCTATCTTTTTCCACATGTCCATGTCGGCAGGTTTGCCGGCTTTTACGCAGTCGTATATCTCATGCATGACATAGCTCTGGCCCTCTGCGTCAAGTACGCATGGAACGGCGCCTTCGTTTTCCAGGGCGGTCTGGTATAAGCCGGTCTTGATAGTGCCGTCTGTGGCCAGGATCCCCACCTTTCCGCCGTTGGTAAGGCCGGCGGCTTTTGCAGCGGTCTCTTTTATCATATGTATAAAAGGTATGCCCACTTTATCAGATATCTTGTCGATGAAATAGTGAGCCGTGTTGCAGGTCACTCCGATGGCCTTGCAGCCGAGGCTTTCAAGGGTTTTTGCGTCCTGAAGGAGCAGATCGCAGACATGGCCGATCTGTTTCTGATCTCCGGAGAGGATGGCTCCCGTACGGTCTGGCATTGTTGCATGACCCAGTATTATGGTATTCATATGATCCTGATCGCAAGGTGCGTCAGTCTTTTCGATGAGCATTTTATAAAACAGTTCTGTTGCCATCGGCCCCATACCGCCGATGATCCCAAATGAGTTTTCCATAGTGTTTTTCGCCTTTCCTTAAGATACATCCATTATACCACATAAGACAGTAATTTACATAAAAAAACCGCTGTGATATACTTAAAAAAATAAAGGAGGCGCCACATGAAAATTGAAGAAATAAAAAAAGACAGGATAAACGAGCTGCATGATCTCCTGGCAGAGCTTGCCGCCCATCATAACGCTGTTTCAGCCGATTTCAAAGGGGATTTTCCAAGGCGTCCCATTGGAGATGTATTAAAGAACTTCGCCGAAAGTCTTGATGAGGGAACATCTCACATAGCAGCGGCACTGGAGGGGGACAGGATAGCAGGCTTCTGCAAAGCGGACATTTCGGAGGATAAAGGAAAGATAGATTACCTCATCATATCAGAAATGATGCAGTCCGCATATATGAAAAATACGGGTTCAGGACCGAATCTCTGCTGATGCGCCGCCATATCTGACTGATGTATCACTAAGATACCAGAACTAAAAAAGGGGAAGTTCCCTGCATCCGGAAAACCGGTGCAGGCAGCTTCCCCTTTTAATATCAGCGCCACTATTTTTTCTTGCCGAACAGGGCCAGGAGCCTCAGGAATATGTTGATAAAATCAAGATACAGTTCCATAGCTCCGTATATGTGGAGTTTTCCGCCTCCGTCAGTGACAAGGCTGAGTTTCTTTATCTTGTTCATATCGTATATGGTTATACCGAAGAACAGGAAGCGCAGTCAATGAATATTTCAAAAAACTCTGCTCTGATGAGAAAAACATTGATAAGGCTCATGACTATGGCAACGATCAGACATATCATGAGCAGTGGCCCCCACTTGCTCAGATCACCCTTATAGCTGTATCCGTAGAGGGCGAAACCGCCGAAAAGAGCGGCTGCGGCAAGGAAAAGGACTACTATCGAAGAAAGCTGGTATACTGCAAATATCACTGACATCGTAACCCCGTTCAAGACAGCATAGGCAAAGAACAGGACACCTACCACTGCCGGCGATAATTTCCTGAAGAGGAAAGAAAACAGCAGGACTACTGCTATTTCAGCGATCAGCAGGAAAGTAAAGGAGTTTCCGAAATAAAACCGGAAATAGAGCCCTGATGAGTAGGTCAGCCAGGCACAAGCTGCCGTTACGATGAGCCCGGCAAACATCCACAGGAAAGTTTTGGCTATAAAATTGTTTTGTTCGCGCTGCATGGAAGCAGGCAATGTTGAATTTTCTCTAAACATATGGATCTCCAATCCGCCGCCGCTGAGCCGGCGGCATAAACCTCTTTGAAATTATTTGTTGGCACCGCAGCATTTTTTGTATTTTTTACCTGACCCGCAAGGACAAGGATCGTTCCTTCCCGGTTCTTTTTCCTTGCGGATGGTCTTTGAACGCTTATATTCTCTGGTTATTTCTGCACGGCGGTCCGCAGAAAGCACACCGTCCCATTCCGTAAGAGAATACAGATAGTCGGCCTCTGCTTTATGCATGTTGAAATACAGCTTTTCAAAATCTATATCAAGATCTATCTGTGAATCTTCGTCTATGGACTCAAGGTCGAGACTGTTTTTCAGGCTGGTATTGATCCCATCCAGAAATCCCATGAAGATCGCCGGTTCGGCGTCGAACTTGGTGATGAGATCAGAAACCCTGCCGGTAAGATGGCCGTCTCCGGCAGCAAGGATATGCTGATAGATCCTGGTCTCTGTGTCGCTGTATTTTTTCCAGAAATCCTGAAAAGTTTCCTGGGTCTGGCCATCCATCAGGTCGACCCATTGCTGGTATAAGCTCATTTTATTTACCTCCGTTAATTTGCTTCGTAAAATATCAGAATCGTTTTTTCATTATTGCCAGGATATCTCCGCATACGGCGCTGCCTGTAGGCAGGGGGCCCGCTCCCCGACCGTAGAACATCAGCTCGCCGACCATGTCGCCTGTGATATAGACGGCGTTGAATTCATTGCTGACTCCGGCAAGAGGATGGGTGATATCCAGCAGTACAGGTTTTACATGGTAAGAAAGCTTGCCGTCTGCAACGGAAGCCCGGCCAATGAGCTTGATCTTTTTACCTTGAGCTGCGGCCTCTTCAATGTCTTTTGCCGTTATGGCAGTTATGCCTGTTGTAGGAATGTCACCGGGGGCTATATACCTGTCAAACGCCAGGGCGATGAGGATGGAAAGCTTGTTTGCCGCATCTATACCCTCAACATCGGCAGTAGGGTCAGCTTCAGCAAAACCTTTTGCCTGGGCATCTTTGAGGACTTCATCATATGAGAGCCCTTCATCTGTCATCTTAGTAAGTATATAGTTGGTGGTACCGTTCAGTATGCCCATTACCTCAACAAAATTATTGCTGGCCAGAGCTCCTGTTATGGCTGTCAGGACAGGGATGCCGCCGGCAACGCTGGCCTCAAATAAAAATTCTACATTATTTTCTGCAGCAGTTTTGGTCAGCAGGTCATAGTTGGCAGCGATAGCGGCCTTGTTGGCGCTCACCACATGTTTTCCGTGTTTCATGGCTTGTACCATAAAAGATGTGGCAGGCTCGATGCCTCCGAGCATTTCAACTACAATGTCGATATCAGGATCCTTTATTATATCGTCGGGATCTTCGGTCAACAGAGCCGGATCAGCTTCGACCAGGCGCTTTTTTTTTCGGTTGCGCTGCAAGATCCGGGTTATTTCAGGAGATGCTCCTATGCGCTGCTGGATGATCTCCCTGTTGTCTGTAAGGATCTTGTATGTTCCTCCGCCTACATTGCCGAAACCCAGCAGGCCGATCTTGACTTTTTTCATATAATTACCTCCGGTAGATACAATACAAAAATTATATAACATAATTAGATTTTTGTCTTTACCTTTTTTCAAAATTTGATATTATTTATTGTGGCACACAGACAGGAGGAAGATCAAAATGAGTCTGAACATCGTTTTTGTAGAACCGGAGATACCGCCCAACACGGGCAACATTGCAAGGACATGCGCGGCGACTGACACCAAGCTCCATCTTGTCAGGCCCCTGGGCTTTGATATAGATGACAAGCATGTCAGGAGGGCTGGGCTTGACTACTGGCCTTATGTGGACCTTGAGATACATGACAGCCTTGACAGCTTCATGAAAAAATACGGAAGCAGGCGTATGTGGCTTGCGACCACAAAAGGCAGCCGCATATATGCAGATGTCAGGTTCATGGATGGTGATTTCATCCTGTTCGGAAGGGAAACGAGAGGATTGCCGCCGGAATTCATTGAAGCGCACCGTGATGCTGCCATACGCATACCTATGAGCGAGAATACAAGGACAAGATCTTTCAATCTTTCCAATTCTGCCAACATAATATTATTTGAGGCCCTGCGCCAATTGGGCTTTCCGGACTTGAAATAGATTTTACATTTTGGTATAATATTTGCATAGAAAAACTATCTGGGATCAAAGGCATGAAGGTGAAAAATGAAGCTAAGCTATGGATTGACAATTGAACAGACCCAGAAGCTGACCATGACCCCCGAACTGATACAGGCAATCAGGATCCTGCAGTTTAATACCCAGGAACTGGATGAGTTTGTACAGGAAGAACTTCTCGAAAACCCTGTGCTGGAATTTGAGAATAAGTACAAATCCGAGAAAACACTGGATATTAGAGAAAAGTTCATGGAAGATTATGGAGACGGTCGCTACGAACAATGGGAGAATCCAGGCGGATCAGATAAAGAAGAATTCTCTTATGAACAATTCGTCACAAAAGAAGAAACTCTTGAGGATTATCTCCTTTTGCAGCTGACCTTTTCCAGACTTAAAGATACAGATCTGAAGATAGGCAGATATCTTGTGGAGGCCATTGATGACAACGGGTACCTCACGGTTACCGTCCAGCAGGTGGCAAAGGCCTTCAGGACAGACGAGGACAAGGTGGAAGAAATACTGGATGTCATCCATACTTTTGAACCCCTTGGCGTAGGCGCAAGGAACCTCAAAGAATGTCTGACCATACAGCTTGCTGCCAAGGGACTTTTGGACGAACTTACAGAATACATAATAATGAACCATCTGGAAGATCTGGGAGAAAACAAGCTGAACAAAGTAGCCAAGGCTCTGGGCATATCAGTAAGCCAGGTACAGATGGTCGGCGACTTGATCAAGACACTGGAGCCAAAGCCGGGAAGGAGTTTTTCCGGCGGAGACAGCGTCAGATACATAGTGCCTGATGTTATCGTGGAAAAGGTAGACGGCGAATATGTTGTGATGAGCAATGAGAGCAGCATACCTCACCTGATGGTAAGCCCGTATTACACGACCCTTTCCAAAGAAGCCAAAAATGATGAGGAGCTTTCCAAGTACCTTACCGACAAGTTCAACTCTGCCCTGTGGCTCATAAAGAGCATAGAACAGCGAAAGAGGACCATATACAATGTTGTTTCGGCAGTGGTGGAACACCAGAAAGAGTTTCTGGACAAGGGTTCAAAATACATGAAGACGCTGACGCTGAAACAGGTGGCAGATGATATCGGAATGCACGAGTCTACGGTGAGCAGGTCGGTAAACGGAAAATATATGCAGACGCCAAGGGGCATATTTGAGATCAAATATTTCTTTTCCAGCGGCATAACAGACGGAAGCGGGGAAGGGGTATCATCAAACAGCATCAAGGCGATGATCAAAGAGATAATAGATGGCGAGGATACGGCAAAGCCTTACAGCGATCAGGACATAGTCGGATTGCTCAGCGAAAAGGGCATAGAAATATCAAGAAGGACGGTTGCAAAATACAGAGAGGGCATGAATATCCTTTCTTCGTCCAAAAGAAGGAGATTTTAAACGAAAGAGATCGTTTAAAAATATATTGTCATTAGAGATCATAGGAGGAAAAAAATGGCGATCAAAGTTGGTATCAGCGGGTTCGGACGGATAGCAAGAGTTGTGATCCGAGCCAGCATGGACATGCCCGAAATAGAGATAGCGGGCATAAATGTAAGGAATGCGGATCTTGAATATCTGGCTTATATGCTGAGATATGACACGACTTTTGGCAGGTTCCCAAAGAGCCTTGAGGTCTATGATAAGGGCCTTGTCATAGACGGAAAGAAAGTTCCGGTGTACAGCTTTTCCGAAGCCATAAACATACCGTGGAAAGAATGTGGAGCCGAATACATAGTTGAAGCAACCGGAGCTTATGTCACCACTGAGAAAGCCATGGACCATATAAAAGCCGGAGCAAAGAAGGTTATAATCTCTGCACCGGCAAAAGATTCAGTAACGCCGACATTTGTATACGGCGTAAATCATGAAAACTATCAGGCAGACATGCCTGTGGTATCAAATGCTTCATGTACTACCAACTGCCTTGCACCTCTTGCCAAGGTCATAGAGGACAACTGGGGCATAAAAGAAGGCCTTATGTCTACCATACACTCTGCAACCGCAAAACAAAAGGTGGTTGACGCAAGATCGATGAAAGACTGGCGTACAGGCAGATGTGTGTTCGGCAATGTGATACCGTCAACCACAGGCGCAGCCAAAGCTGTAGGCCTCGTCATACCATCACTCAAAGGAAAGATGACAGGTATCTCATACAGGGTGCCTACCGCCGATGTATCTGTCGTAGATCTCAATGTGGTCCTGGAGAGGCCGGCATCATATGACGAGATCTGCGCAAAGGTAAAAGAAGCCTCTGAAACTCATATGAAAGGCGTTATCGAATATGTTGACGACGAGGTTGTATCAGGCGATTTCGTAGGAGATCCATGCACTTCCATATTCGATTCGAGGGAGGGCATACAGCTCAACGACCATTTCTTCAAGTTTATCGCTTTCTATGACAACGAGTTCGGATATTCCAGCAAAGTCCTGGAACTTATAAAATATATGAACAAGGTTGATACAAACTCCTTAGCCTGATGGCGGAAAGGATATAAAATGAAAAAAACTGTAAGAGATATCGATGTAAAAGGCAGGAAGGTCATCGAAAGGTGCGATTTTAATGTTCCTATGGCCGACGGAAAGATAACCGACGATACCAGGATAACATCGTCACTGCCTACCATAAATTATCTGCTGGATCAGGGCGCTGCTGTGATCCTCATGTCACATATGGGCAGGCCCAAAGGCAAAGCGGATATGAATTACACACTTAAACCTGTTGCAGACAGGCTGTCGGCACTGCTGGGCCGTCAGGTGATGTTCATATCATCCCCGGATGTGGTGGACGACAGGGTAAAGGCTGCGGCTGCTGCACTCAAGCCGGGACAGGTAATGCTCCTTGAGAATGTTCGTTTCAGAAAAGAAGAAACAGACAACGATCCGGAGTTTGCAAAAGAATTGGCTTCCATGGCTGATATCTATGTCAATGACGCTTTTGGAACGGCTCACAGGGCTCATGCCTCCACCGCAGGAATAGCTTCTTATCTTCCTTCGGTTTCGGGTTTCCTCATCGAAAAGGAGATCAGATTCCTGGGAGACGCTGTCAACGACCCGGCAAGGCCTTTTGTAGCCATAATGGGCGGAGCCAAGGTATCAGACAAGATACCTGTCATCGAAAATCTTCTTACGAAAGTTGATACCATCATGATCGGAGGAGGCATGGCCTATACATTTTTCAAGGCCATGGGCCTTGAAATAGGGACATCGATCCTCGATGAAGAAAGCATAGGACTGGCCGGGGATCTTCTGGAAAAAGCCGAAAAGTCCGGAGTAAAAATGCTACTTCCGGCAGATGTGGTGTGTGCCGGTGAGTTCAGCAACGATGCGCCTGCACGCATATGCAGCCGTGAAGATATACCGGCTGATATGATGGGCATGGATATAGGGCCTGAGACAGTCAGGATATATTCCGCAGAGATAGAGAAAGCTTCAACAGTTGTATGGAACGGACCTATGGGCGTATTTGAAATGGAAAACTTCGCCAGGGGCACGCGCAGTATAGCAGAAGCTCTGAGCCGCTGCAGCGGTGTAACGATAATAGGCGGAGGTGATTCGGCGGCAGCCGTAGAGCATTTCGGGCTTGCCGGTAAGATGACCCACATATCCACCGGAGGAGGAGCTTCCCTTGAATTCCTGGAAGGTAAAGAACTTCCTGGAGTGGCCGTCCTTGAAGATAAATAAAAACCACTGCAAGTATAAACAGGAGATGTTAAAATGAGGATCCCGTTCATAGCAGGAAACTGGAAAATGTACAAGAATATAAAAGAGGCCGTGGAATTTGCAGCCATATTTGCTCCTTTATACCACGATACAGATGTGAGGACGGCGATATTTGCGCCTTTTCCCCAGCTTGGGCCTCTGGCGGATGCTTTCAGGGGGACCGGCATAGGCGTGGGAGCGCAGAATGTCCACTTTGAGGAAGAAGGCGCCTTCACGGGAGAAGTGTCTGTACCCATGTTGAAAGAACTTGGAGTTGACTACTGTCTGGTTGGACATTCTGAAAGACGCCAGTATTTTGGAGAAACCGATGAAACTGTCAACAAAAAGCTGAAGGCCCTGCTGAAAGGCGATATATTGCCGCTGCTGTGCGTTGGAGAGGATCTGGCCCAGCGTGATGCAGGAGACGAAGAAAAAGTAGTATCAGGGCAGATAATCAAAGCCTTTGAAGGTATAAGCGCGGCTCAGGCCGAAAATATCACCGTAGCCTATGAACCCATATGGGCAATAGGCACCGGAAGGACTGCCAGCCCAAAGCAGGCGGAGGACATGTGTGCATGCATCAGGAAAACGCTGACAGAAATATATGATGAAGAAACGGCTGACATGATCATAATCCAATATGGCGGGAGCGTTAAGCCTGAAAATATATCCGATATCATGAACATGCCGGAGATAGACGGTGCATTGGTGGGCGGAGCAAGCCTCGATCCGCTAAAATTTAACGAAATAGTCAACTTTTGACTTGATTTGATAAGTATTGATATGATATAATTACCAAGTTAAAATGTTAGGAGGATCGAGATGAGAATTTTTTTGATGATTTTGCTCGCAATTTCCAGCATTATATTGATAGCAAGCGTTCTGCTCCAGTCAGGAAACAGTTCCGGACTGTCCGGTTCCATCGCCGGAGGAGCTGAACAGCTTTTCGGAAAGAAAAAGAGCAAAGGGTATGAAGCTATTTTAGCCAAAGTGACTTCCGTAGCGGCTGTACTGTTTGTCGTTCTGGCTGTTGTTTTGGTTATGATGGAATAGATTGAACTGTCATCAGTCGAACTAATAATTTATATTTTGATGGGAATAAGAGGTACAGAGTGCCTCTTATTCGGCATTAAATGTCAGTAGGAGGTATGCAATAATGGACATTTTTACTGTATGCGCGGCCCTGGTAGGTCTCGTCGTGGCATTCTGCCTGGCGGCATGGATCACCAAGGCCCCGGAAGGTACAGAGAGAATGAAGGAAATTGCCGGCTACATCAGAGAAGGAGCCATGGCTTTCCTCAAGAGAGAATACAAGACGATGGCCATAGTTATCGTTGTAATGTTCCTCTTGATAGGTTTCGGCCTTCAGAGCTGGATAACCGCCGTATTATATGTATTCGGAGCGCTGCTCTCGGTACTGGCGGGATTCTTTGGCATGAAGGTTGCTACCAACGGTAATGTCAGGACTGCCAACGCAGCGATGGAATCAGGCATGAACAAGGCTCTCAAGATCGCTTTCAGGAGCGGCGCCGTAATGGGTCTTTGCGTATCAGGCCTTGGACTGTTCGGCCTGGGCGTTGTAATGGTCGTGCTTGACCTTGCCACCGTGATGGAATGTGTTACCGGATTTGGACTGGGAGCTTCCTCAATGGCTCTGTTCGGAAGAGTAGGAGGCGGCATCTACACCAAGGCTGCCGATGTGGGAGCAGACCTTGTAGGTAAGGTAGAAGCCGGCATCCCTGAGGACGACCCGAGAAACCCTGCAGTTATCGCCGACAATGTGGGAGATAATGTAGGAGATGTTGCCGGTATGGGTTCTGACCTGTTCGAGTCATATGTAGGTTCCATAATCTCAGCAGTAACTCTGGCTGCCGTAGCCGTAAGAGAGTCAACTGAGCTGTCAACTTTCAGCGAAAGCACCGCAGCCATCTTCCCTCTCATCATATCAGCAGTGGGAATACTGGCGTCGGTCATCGGCATCCTTTTTGTAAGAGGAAAAGAAGGCGGCAACCCTGCAAACGCCCTTAACATGGGTACTTATATCAGCGGTATCATCGTTATCGTTGCTACGGTGTTCCTTTCAAAGAACATGCTTGGCGACTACACTTATGCCGCAGCCATAATTGCCGGTCTGATCGTCGGTATCGCAATAGGAAAGATCACAGAAGTCTACACTTCATCAGATTATAAATCAGTTAAGAAGATAGCTGAGCAGTCCCAGACAGGAGCTGCCACTACCATCATAAGCGGTCTTGGAGTAGGTATGATGTCAACTCTCTGGCCTATCATCCTCATCTGCGTAGGTGTATTTGTAGCTTACCAGTTTGCAGGATTGTACGGGATCGCCCTTTCAGCAGTGGGAATGCTGTCAACTACCGGTATGACAGTTGCTGTTGATGCTTACGGCCCTGTTTCTGACAATGCCGGCGGTATTGCCGAAATGTCGGAACTTCCTGAAGATGTAAGAGAGATCACGGACAAGCTGGACGCTGTAGGAAACACTACCGCAGCCATAGGTAAAGGGTTTGCCATCGGTTCGGCTGCTCTGACTGCTCTGGCCCTGTTCGCATCATATGCTTCAGTGACCGAGCTTGAGCTCATAAGCCTGCTTGACCCTATCGTTATCATCGGACTGTTCATCGGAGCAATGCTTCCGTTCCTCTTCTCAGCCATGACAATGAATTCCGTTGGAAAGGCTGCCAACCAGATGATCGAAGAAGTAAGGAGACAGTTCAGATCCGACAAGGGTATCATGGAAGGCACTTCCAAACCTGATTATGCCAACTGCGTTGATATTTCCACCAAGGCAGCCCTGACCGAGATGATCCTGCCGGGCCTGATGGCTATAATCGCCCCTCTGGCCGTAGGTATCGTCCTCGGAACAGCAGCTCTGGGCGGAATGCTGGCAGGAGCCCTGTCATCCGGCGTGCTGCTGGCCATAATGATGGCCAATGCCGGCGGAGCATGGGACAATGCCAAGAAGTATATTGAAGAAGGAAATTACGGCGGAAAAGGTTCAGAGCCTCATAAGGCTGCCGTAGTAGGAGACACTGTAGGAGATCCGTTCAAGGATACTTCCGGCCCTTCGATCAATATCCTCATAAAACTGATGACCATCGTAGCAGTAGTATTTGCGCCTCTGTTCGTATCAATAGGCGGACTGCTGTAGTATAAAAGTAACAAGAATACGCCCCCTGATCTCAGGGGGCGTTTGTCGTGCTTATGTACATGCAGCGGTTAAACGAAGCCTGCTGCTATTTATTCTTAAACTGGGCAGGTCTCTTTTCAAGGAAAGCCTGCATGCCTTCTTTCTGGTCTTCGGTGCCGAAGCAGCCTCCGAAGGCTTCTGCCTCAAGGGCACAGCCGGAGAACATATCAAGATGATATCCCTTGTTGATACATGTCTTTGCCATTCCTACGGCTATAGGAGCCTTTGAAGCGATCTTTCCGGCGATCTCTTCACATACAGGCATCAGGTCTTCAGGCTCGGTAACTTTTTCTACCAGCCCGATCCGAAGAGCTTCCGCTGCATTTATGGTATCGGCTGTAAGTATGAGCATTTTTGCCATTCCTTTGCCCACCAGCTTGGAAAGTCTCTGAGTACCGCCAAAGCCAGGGGTTATACCAAGACCGACTTCAGGCTGGCCGAATTTGGCCTTGGAAGAAGCGATACGGAAATCGCAGGCCATAGCCAGCTCGCATCCGCCGCCCAGAGCGAAGCCGTTGACTGCAGCGATGATGGGTTTTTCCATCTTTTCCATGAAATTCATTACCTTGTGACCGTAAGCTCCGAACTGACGGCCTTCAGCAACGGTGAGGGTGCTCATCTGTCCGATATCTGCTCCTGCCACAAAAGAGCGTCCTTCGCCGGTCAGTATCACAACTCTGACATTTTCATCGGCATCTATCTGGTTGAACACATCAAACAGCTCCTCAAGAACAGTCTTGTTGAGGGCATTCAAGGTTTCAGGCCGGTTTATAGTCACATAGCCTATGGAATTTTTGACTTCGTACTTGATCGTCTGATACATAAACGGACATCCTTTCTTATAGAAAATCTTAATATAGAAATTATATCACCAATCAGGGATTAAATCAATCTAAGATGTTATAAAATTAACAATAAATTTCAAAAAAGTAATGCCTGAGGTTGTCAAAAAGCAGAAATATTGTTATAATTACACTATCGCATTCAGATATGGATCAAAATATAAGGAGAAGCAATTGATGAATAATGTTATCATTTATGAACCGGCATCCAAGCTGAGGGAGATAGCCAGAGAAGCCCTTAGAGGAAAATGGGCCGCCATGTTTGCAGGAATGCTGATTTACTATCTGTTTTCTACAGTGATGGAAAATGTGCTGGATTATTTCTTTTCTATCGTGAGATATATTCCTCTGGTTGAAGGATATGGATACTATTTTCAGATCAATTATGCCAGCATGTTATATCAGATACTGGTGTACGGACCTCTGTCATACGGGCTTGCCATGTTCCTGATGACATGTTTTAGAGAGAAAAATGTAAATTACGGGCTGACTCTCGAAGGTTTCGGCGTTTTCTGGAAAACCTTAGTGCTGTATCTTTTATACACGATAAAGGTATGGCTCTGGTCTCTGCTCTTTGTAGTTCCGGGTATCATAGCCACATTCAGGTATGCTCAGTGCTTCTATCTCCAGGTGGATCATCCTGACTGGGGTGCAAGCCAGTGCATCCGTGAAAGTTCAAGGCTGATGAGAGGAAACAAATGGAAACTTTTCTGTGTGCAGTTATCCTTCATAGGATGGATGATACTGGCATCAATACCTGTTACCATAGTTGATTCTCTTGAGATATATAATTTTACTTATGTGATACTCTCTATAATAGTCGGCCTGCCTGGCCTTCTGGTCATGATGTATGAAGAAATGACCTGTGTAGGGTTCTATGAGATACTTGCAGGAAATCTTGTGGTGGTGAGAACAGAGGAAACGCGCTACGAAAGGCCGCTCCGCTGATCTGCCGGAATACCGGCGCTGTATGATACAGAACAACATTTACCTCCTTGGCATAATATAAAATATATTGTGTTGAGGAGGTATAGTTTTGTCTGAAGAAAGACATTATTTTCCGGGGAACAATACTCCGCTGGGATTTTTTTCCTACTACGGACATATTCTCGGACAGCGGGAAGCCAACAGGATAATATGTATCAAAGGCGGACCCGGAACAGGCAAGTCAACTTTTATACGGAAGATAGCCGGCCACTTTGCTGCAAAAGGCGAGCCCATAGATTATCTTCATTGTTCGGCAGATGAAAATTCTCTCGACGGGATCGTGCTTAAAGATAAAAAAGTAGCCATAATAGACGGTACGAGTCCCCATATGACTGATCCGGTAACTCCCGGAGCTGTGGATAAGATCATCAATCTGGGAGAATTTTGGAATGAAGACGCCATAGCGGCAAATAAAGATACGATAATCGACCTTAATGAGGAATGTTCAAGATGGTACAGGATAGCGTATAATTATCTCAATGCGGCAAAGAGCGTATACAGGAATCTGGAGGAAATATACAACAGCTGTGCAGAAGACAGCGAGATATATAAGCTGGTAGCGGGGATAATTGACCGAGTATACACAGATTCGGAAATTTCCATAATGGCAGGCAGAAAGAAAAAGTTTTTTGCAAGCGCCATAACGGGAGAGGGCGTCGTGCATCATATCCCATCCCTGTTAACTGATATGAAACAGATATATCTTATCAATTCGCCGGTGGGTTATCCAAACAGCAGTTTCATGGAGATCATCGCAGAAGGAGCAATTTACCGAGGTATGGACATAGAAGCGTTTTACTGTTCCATGTGTCCGGGAGAAAAGATGGAACATCTGCTGATACCTCAAATTGGAGCAGCTTTCGTCACCCTCAACAGGTATCACGATATGGAACCATGGGAGATAGCCGGCGGCGATGAGAGCAAACAGGAGATCATCCTCCTTGATATGAACGATCACATGAACAAATCCCTTCTTGAAAAAGACGCTGATCTCATAAGATCTCTCAATGAGGAATATGACATACTTTTGAACAAGACAGTAAAGAACCTGGATAAAGCCAGGCAGACCCATATGAAGGTCGAGAGCATGTATGTGCCGAACATGAACTTCACACAGATCAGCAATCTTGCAGAGCAGGTAGAAGAAGAGCTGGAAAAGATAGGCTGAACAGAAAACATAAAAAACAGATATGGGCGCATATGATCAGCCTGTATCTGTTTTTTATGTAAAACATCCAAATGATCGGGCGCCGAATCTGGCATGTTGCGGTTGTATTATTTTGCAGGAATATGATATAATCTACAATGACGGCATCCGGCAGGAGGAACATCTCTGCCCGCCGGTAAAATCATTTGCCCGGAAAAGAGGATTTCTGATGAAAATAAAAGGAATAAACGAATATATATCAGTTCTGGAAAGCAACGGCATCATTGCCTGTACAGACCTTGCTGGGACAGATGGTACTGCACCTGTCCGGTATATATCATATAACTCCATGGATGTGGAAGAAGGAACCCTGTTCATATGCAAAGGGGCAAATTTCAGGCCGCAGTACCTGGATGACGCCATAGAAAAGGGTGCTTTCTGCTATGTGGCAGAAAACGAGATAAAAAAAGATTTTCCCCATATCATCGTAAGCGACATGAGAAAGGCCATGTCGGAAATCGGCAGATTATATTATGATGCCATCTGGAACGACAAGCTCCAAATGGTAGGACTGACAGGAACCAAAGGCAAATCTACTACAGCTACTTTCATCAAGAGCATCATAGATGATTATTGCGCAGACAAGGGTGAAAAAGAAGCCGGCTTTATTTCCGGAATATATAATTATAACGGGGACCGAAAGGTAAAGGCTAAGAAGATGACAACTCCGGAGACACTGCAGCTCCATAAGCTTCTTGCCCAATGCGCTCAGAACGGGTGCAGATATCTTGTGATGGAAACATCATCTCAGGCACTGAAGTATGAGAGGACAGAAGCTCTTGACTACAGTGTAGCTGTATTTTTAAACATTTCAGAAGATCATATCTCCGACAGGGAACATCCCGATATAGAAGACTATTTTCAGTCAAAGCTGAAGATATTCGACCAGTGCAGGACAGGGTGCGTGAACCTGGATACAGATCCCAGATATCTTGACAGGGTACTTGAAAGAGCCAGGGCAAGATGCAGCAAGGTCATAACCTTTACCACCAGAGATTCCATGAAAGAAAAGGCGGATCTTTACGGATATGATATATCATCTACTCCAAGTACGGTGGAGTTCAGATTAAAATACGGACAAGAGACTGAAAAGATCAAAGTGAGCATAGGCGGCAGCTATAATGCCTCAAACGCTCTGGCTGCCATAGCGGCAGCGCTGGCTCTGGATATACCTATGAAATATATCAGGTCGGGGCTGGCACATGTAAAGGTGGCAGGCCGTATGGAGCTGTATCACATGAACCATAAGGATGTTGATGTGATAGTAGACTATGCTCACAATAAACTGAGCTATATGACATTGTTTGAAAATATCAGGAAACTGTATCCTGACAGGAAGATACTGCTGGTATTCGGATGTCACGGCGATAAGGCATATAACCGTCGCAAGGATCTGGGACAGCTTGCCAATATATATGCGGACAAGATCATACTGACAGAACAGGATCCGGGCACCGAATCGGTTGCTGATATATGCGATCAGGTCAGACGATATATAGATGACGACAAGCTTTTGGCTGTGATAACAGACAGAGGAGAGGCCATAGCCCAAGCATGCAGGGTCATAGAGGATGGATGGGTCATGGTCATTGCAGGCAACGGAGCAGACGGTTACCAGAAACGGGGGCTCCGTTATGTGGAACTTCCGACGGATGGAGAACGAGTACAAGAATATATTTCAGAACATGACAGGCAGACATTATGAAAGAGCAGGAAAAAGGATACGGCATTTTGGAGAGCATTGCTGACGGTCTCGGACGGGGGCTGGTATATATAAAAGAGGACGGGACCATAGGGGCATACAGCAAGCTGGCCAAGGAAATAACGGGCATAAGGCTGCCGGAAAGCCAGGGACATCCTGCCGGCAGGATAGAAGAAGGTGACATTGTCATCATAGCCGATAATGATCTTGGAAATGATGATAACCTTTCCGCAGCAGACCTTAAGCTTTTGAACATTAAAGATAAAAGTATATCAGAAGGCGACGGTATACTGGCCATAGGCGCATATAAGAACAGCAAGATAACCCCGGTCTTTAAGGTTGCAAAGGGCTATGGGCTGAAAGAGAGGATGGAGCTCAAATGCAGATACCTGGGTTTTGATATTTCGGCTTCAATAGATGACGACAACAACCTCATATCTATTTCTGTCAACGGACAGACCTATGATATGGCCTATATTGAAGCCATCGGCCATATGGTGGTGCTTGACAAGAATACCGGTAAAGTAAAGTTCTTCCAGGCGAGGGGATATGGGTTCAGGAACGAAGAAATAGGTGTCCTGCTGCGCGGAAAGGAGTTCATAAGAAAGAGTTCCGATGGTGATAATACCGACCTTATGCCACAGATCGGGCTGAAAACGGAAAAACTCTTTAACGGTGCAGATTTTTTAAAAGCGGTGAAAGATGTCATGGACTGCGACGACGGATATGGAATTGAAAATGTATATGACATACATAAACGACTGATGTTCTGTCATCTGGTAAGGGTGAAAAACGACGGGCAGGGAAGCGGAGTCTATGTGTTCATGCAGGACAAGGATCTCGTATCAAGCCAGCTGTCATCAAAAGAAGCGATGGCGGCAAGCCTTGAAAAAATCAAGAGAAAACGGCTTCCGGAGGAAAACGTACAGACCATAGACGGATTTAAGAACTTTATCGGCAACGATAGGAGCATGATAGCCGTAAAGAGATTAGCAGCCAAGGCGGCCAAAAATCGTTTCAATGTAATGTTGACCGGCGAAAGCGGTACAGGTAAATCGGTCCTCGCAAAAGAGATACACGATATACAGATGCCTGACGCTCCCTTTGTAGAGGTCTGCTGTAACGCGATCTCGCCTACCCTGTTTGAAAGCGAGCTGTTCGGATATGCGCCCGGCGCGTTTACGGGAGCGAGCGCTCAAGGAAAAGCAGGGTATTTTGAAGAAGCCAACGGAGGTACCATATTTCTGGATGAGATAGGCGATATCCCTCCTGAAATGCAGATCAAGCTTCTGCATGTGATACAGAACAAGAGAATATACCGGGTGGGCGACACCAAGCCTGTAGATGTGGATGTCAGGATAATAGCAGCGACCAATAAAGATCTTGAAAAAGAGACGGAAAAAGGTACCTTCAGAAAGGATCTGTATTACAGGATAAATGTTTTCCCTATTTATATACCGCCTTTAAGAGAAAGGAAAGGAGACCTTTATTTCCTGGCAAATTCCATACTGGATCAGTATTGCAGGGAGTGCAGCATAGAGCCAAAACAGTTTTCTCAGGAAGCGATAGACATTATAATGTCTTATCCATGGCCGGGAAATGTAAGGGAACTTAAAAATGTCGTGGAATGCGCCGCAAATATATGTGATGAAGGACTCATATATTCGGAACACCTTATGATATCACAGGGGAAAGCCGGCATCGTAAGGGGCACATTGAAAGAAAGGCTGGAAAAGGCCGAAAAAGACATAATACAAGAAGCTCTGTCCAATAATGGGCTGGATAAGAACAAAGCCATAGAAGAACTGGGACTGTCAAGATCAACATTTTACAAGAAGATAAAGGATCTTGGAATCGAACAGTAGGAATATGCCGTCCGAACTTTAGGACAAAAATCCAAAATTTCGGACAAAAAACCCGGCTTAAACTTTTGACGAAATATGTCAGATCTTCGTATGACCGTGAATATTCATTGAAAATTCAACGAATGTTCACGGCCATTCTTGTTTTTTGGTCAAAGTTGGCATGACATTTGCTTATTACTTATGACAAAGATAATCAACCCCGTGAAAGGAACGAAAAAATGACCAGCGATATAAAAGACGGAACTTTGTACTTCGACGGCTGTGATACCACAGAGCTGGCGAAGAAATACGGCACTCCGCTGTATGTGATTTCTGCAAAGATGATAAAGGACAAATTTGCACAGTTGCAAGAGGAATTTATTTCAAAATATCCAAAGGCCAGAGTGGCATACGCATGCAAAGCTTTCTGCACTAAGGAGATGTTGAGACTGTGTGCCCAGGAAGGGGTCAGCATAGATGTAGTATCCGGCGGAGAACTTTTTACGGCAATGGCCGTTGATTTCCCGCCGGAAAGGATAGAGTTTAACGGAAATAATAAGCTGAGAAGCGAACTGGAGATGGCGATAGATTACGGCATCGGCAGGATAATCGTAGACGGGATAGGCGAACTGGAACTGATCGAGGACATATGTAAAGAAAAGAACAAGAAGGTAAACATACTGTACAGGATAACACCGGGTATAAAGGCTGACAGTCATGATTATATCATAACCGGCAAAAAAGACTCAAAATTCGGTATGCCTCAGGATGAGGAAGAATTATACAAAGAGATAAAAAAAGCCATCGACTCTCAATATGTAAATTTCCTGGGACTTCATTTCCACATAGGTTCCCAGCTGTTTGACAATGATCCTTATGTACAGGCTGTGAAAGTAGCTTTGGGACATGTTGAGAACATAAAGGACAGATATGGATATGCCATGCAGGAACTTAACCTCGGCGGAGGCTTCGGCGCAAGATATACAGATGAACAGACCAGGCCGTACAGCTATTACATTGACCCTATGGTAAAAGAAATAAGGGATTTCTGTGAAAAAGAAGATATGCAGCTTCCGGCGCTTGTGATAGAACCAGGAAGGAGCATAGTAGCAGAGGCCGGCATCAGCCTTTACACTGTAGGCAGGATAAAAGATATTCCGGGAGTAAGGAAGTATGTGTCAGTGGATGGAGGTATGACCGATAACATAAGACCTGCTCTTTATCAGGCGCAATATACCGGGGTGCTTGCAAACCGTGCCGGAGAAGAAAAAACAGAGACAGTTACATTTTGCGGCAAGTGCTGCGAATCAGGAGATATCCTGATAAAAGACATAAAAACAGCGGCGCCAAAGACAGGGGACATTTTGGCGATATTTACGACAGGGGCATATGGTTACTCCATGGCGAGCAACTATAACAAAAACCCAAAACCGGCTGTAGTAATGACAGATCAAGGAAAAGAGAAGGTGATAGTAAAGAGGCAGAGTTACGAAGAGATTATCGAGGACGAAATTTAAGACGAAAAGAAAGGGGAAGAGGAGAGATCGGAAATCATATCTAAAAATTTATAACTGGAGGTAATTATGAACGAGAAGAAAAAATTTGTCATGCCCGACTCGCTGATAATAGTTGCAGCGATCGTTCTGCTCATGGCGATCCTGTCATGGGTTATCCCGTCAGGCAGCTATGAATATCATGATGTGGACATTAACGGCACCATAAGGAGCCTGGCCATCGACGGCACATACCATGAGATTGATAAATCAGAAGTAACGACAACCGGTTTTCTGGGATTCTTCACATCCTTCTACAGAGGCTGTGTTGATGCGGCAGATGTAATATTCATGATCATGTGCTGCTGCGGCACATTCGGTGTTGTGGTAAAAACAGGCGCTTTCCACGCAGGTATAGGAACCATCCTGCGTAAGCTGGGTGGAAAAGAAGTACTTCTTATCCCTATCATGATGCTTATCTTCGGAGCAGGCGGAAGCGTATTCGGAATGGCAAGTGAGTTTTACGGATTCTATCCGCTGATCGTCGGCATGGGCGTAGCCCTGGGCTATGACGCAATGCTGGGATTCGGCATCATCGCCGTCGGCGAATTCGTAGGATTCATGGGCGGCACCATCAACCCTTATACCGTAGGCGTTGCCCAGAGGATTTCGGAAGTAGAACTTTACTCAGGTACCGGATACAGAGTAGTATGCTTCATAGTATTCATGGCAATATCCATCTTCTATGTGATGAGATATGCAAACAAGATCAAGAAGAACCCGCAGCTCTCTGTAATGCAGGGAGAGCAGTCGATCCACGCTTTTGAAAGAAGCGAGCTTGATCAGTACAAATTCTCCAAAAAAGACGGTCTGGTACTGCTTGATGTATTGGTAGTGCTGATCGTGCTGATGTACGGACTTATGAACCTTGGATGGGGATATGGCGAACTTTGCGGACTGTTCCTCATAATGTCCATGGTGGCCGGACTTATCTGCAAATGGAGCCCTAACAAATGGTGCGACGAGTTTATCGACAGTGCAAAGACAGTTGTATGGGGCTGCATCCTTACCGGTGTTGCCAAAGGCATAATGGTAGTAATGCAGGATGCTCAGATCGCAGATACAGTTATATACTATCTGTCCGGACTGCTCAAGAATGCTCCGGAATTCCTGTCAGCACAGCTGATGCTCATCGTTCAGACACTCATAAGCTGTCTCATCCCGTCTGCCACAGGTCAGGCTGCAACCACAATGCCTATCATGTCACAGCTGGCAGACATAATCGGAGTTACAAGACAGACTGCCGTACTGGCATTCCAGTTTGGTGACGGTCTGACAAATATTTTCTCACCAACCGCTGACATAGTTATCATTTGCGGACTTGGCGGAATCTCTCTCCAGAAATGGTATAAGTGGTTCACTCCACTGTTCTTCATACTGCTGCTGGCTCAGATGGTAATGCTGGGAATCGCTGTAGCAATAGGATACTGATAGATTTAATTACAGGGCTTTCTCTGCCAGACAGGGAAAGCCCTGAAGAACAGAAAGATCAAACATCGGAGGGAATACAAAATGAAGATCAGCGACTTGACCGATGAAAAAGTTTTTAAGGAAAAGATAATCAAGCAGAGAAGGAAGCTGCACCGCTGCCCTGAACTTTCGGAGGAAGAGGCGAAAACAGCAGACAGTATATGCGCATTTCTTGATGATATAAATGTTCCATATAAAAAGAACATAGCCGGACATGGAGTTATGGCATGGATAGAAGGGACAGCAGGTCCAGGTCCAGTCATAGGCGTCCGGGGAGATATGGATGCGCTCCCGATAGAAGAAGAAAACGATACAGAATACCGGTCCCAAGTACCCGGAGTGATGCATGCGTGCGGCCATGACGCCCATGTTACGATCCTGCTTGGGCTGGCAGAACTGTTGTCAATATATAAAGAAAAGCTAAAAGGGACTGTAAAACTGATATTCCAGCCGGCTGAGGAGACCATAGGAGGAGCCGACCGGATGATAAAAGAAGGTGTCCTTGAAGCTCCTGATGTGGATTATATGCTGGGCCTCCATGTGGAACCTCAGTTTGATGTGGGCAAGGTCGGGATCAAATACGGCAAGATGTATGCGGCATCTGATATGATAGATGTCATCATCCATGGAAAGAGCGCCCACGGAGCTCACCCGGATCAGGGAGTAGATGTTATCTGTGTAGCTGCCGAGATCATAACCGCCGTGCAGGTGATGATAGCAAGGGAAGTAAGCCCGCTGGATTCAGCAGTATGCACTTTCGGATCGATAAAAGCCGGAACCGCAAGGAATCAGATAGCAGACAGGCTGGAAATGGAAGGTATAATAAGGACACTGGATCCTTCGTCCAGAATGAGGATGAGAAAGAGAGTCGGTGAGATCTGCCGGCTGACTGCTCAGAAAATGGGTGCTGATGTGGAATATATCGTCCACGAGAGTTACAGTTCATTGATAAACGATAACCAGATAACCGCTCTTGTCCAGGAGACGGCGGAAGAAGTCCTTGGAAAAGATAATGTGGTGATCGAGGAATTCCCTGATCTGGGCTGCGAGGACTTTTCCTTTTTTGCTGAAAAGAAACCTTCCTGCTATTTCCATCTGGGCTGTTATGACGAAAAGCTGGGTGAAAGAGTCGACCTGCACAATTCAAAATTCGACATTGATGAAGAATGTCTGTTTAAAGGGATCGAACTCCAGCTTAACAATATAATCAAAATCTGTGAAAAATATAAACAAGAGGTAGACCGATGACAGAAGACAGAGGTAATTTAGTAAGGCTGTTTGACATTGACGATGATTTCATCCTTGATCTCAAATACGCTACAAAAGATAATTTTACAGGAGAACAGATCTATTCGTCCAATGAATGTTACATGGACCGTCACACAGCAGAAATCCTGATAAAAGCTAAAGACATTTTCAAAAAAGACGGTTACAGGGTAAAGATCTGGGATGCGTACAGACCTATAAGCGCCCAGAAAAAATTCTGGGAAGTGATGCCCAACGATGATTTTGTTGCCAGACCGCCGGACATGGCAACCATCAAAAAGTTCAGGCCAACACATATGAACGGACTTTGTGTTGATGTCACGCTGACAGATATGGATGGCAAAGAGATAGAAATGCCGTCAGAGTTTGATGATATGACTGGCAAAGGCGCTCTCATGTGCCAGGACACACCTCTTGAGGGACGCAAAAATGCAGCTTATATGAAAGCGGTCCTTGAGAGCGTGGGATTTGAAGGATATGAAAATGAGTGGTGGCATTTCTACGATGTTTCCACCGAACCTACACCTTTTACAGATTATCAGATATAACGGAGGAAAAAAGTAATGGGCGGGATCATAGATAATTTCATCGGCACGGTCAAAAACGGACTGGCCTTCAGAGGAAGAACGGACAGGAGGGATTACTGGGTGTTTATCCTTACATTCCTGGTGATTCTGGCTGTTTTGCTGTGGTTTGCGGAAAAGATTTCTTTTATGGATGCTTTTGTAAAACTATACTGCGTTCTGATGATCCTGCCGATACTGGCAGCGACCGCCAGAAGGCTGCATGATGTGGATAAAAGCGCCAAGTGGCTTTTTGCCGGGCTGGTTCCTGTGCTGGGAGCCATATGTATCTTTGTTTTCATAATAGGTGAAGGAAAAGAAAGTGACAACAGATACGGAGCGCGTCCCTGTATGAGCTGCTGTATAACCGGTGCAGATTGAATAAAAATATGTCTGTGTATATAAAGACGGTACTGATTACAGTATCGTCTTTTTATGTATCACACGGAAAAGCCTGTGAACATATATAAAATAATATTGTCAAAAAACTTTTGATATGATAAACTTCCCGCATAAAACCTCAGGAGATGAACAATGTCGGAAAATACAAAGATAAAGATCTCGGACGGGCTGATCAGGCTCATAGAAAAAGAAAACGGGAGCAGAATAACCGTAACATCACTTATTAAAGCATGCGGTATCTCACGGCAGACATTCTATTATCATTTTAAGGATATGGATGATGTGCTGAAATGGTCTGCGGCAAGGGTGACAGATGAACTGGTCAGGGCAGGCAGGGATACGGCGGATATGAGATCTGCCATTGAAATTTTTGCCGATTCTTTTTCAGAAAAGTACAGCGTGCTTAAAAAACTCATGGATTCTGCAAAAAGATCCGGTATAGAAAAAATGATAATTGGATCGGTCAGGACATATCTGGAAAAGATAATCAAGTTTAAAAGGCCTGATCTGGCGGTAAATCATACGGATATGGACATGCTGCTGTGCTTTGATGCATACGGGCTTTTCGGGATCATGATGGAATATTGCGGACAGCCACATAGGGATAAATCCGCCCTGACTGCAAATATTGAAAAGATCTTTTCAGGACAGATCCTGCTGTCCGAACAGCCTTACACTTGCAGGAATCTGTAAGGACAAATATACAAAATTGAATGTAGAGCATATCACTGAAAAGTGGTATAATAAAACATAATGTTATATTATTTTTGGAGGAAATGATGCAATGCATGAAGTGAAAAAACCAAGAAAGCCTCTGATTTTTTATTATGTGATAGTTATGGTTGTACTGATGCTTTTCAATCTGCTGGTGACTCCGTATATCAACCAGCCGGAGATACAGGATGTAGATTACGGGACATTCATGTCTATGACTGAAAATCAGCAGATCGGACAGGTTCAGGTCCAGCAGCAGGAAAACTATATTCTTTTTACAGATAAAGAAGGAACGACATTTTACAGGACAGGCATGATGCCTGATGATAACCTGACCCAGAGACTCTATGATTCAGGGGCCGAATTTAACGGTGAGATCATAGAACAGACTGATCCTTGGATAACCATCCTGATCTCGTGGGTACTTCCCATAGTCATTTTTATCGCACTGGGCCAGTATATGTCGAAAAAGATGATGAAAAATGCCGGAGGACCAAATTCAATGATGTTTGGGATGGGCAAGAGCAATGCAAAGGTATATGTCAAGTCATCTGAAGGCATAAGATTTGATGATGTGGCCGGAGAAGACGAGGCCAAAGAGAGTCTTTCGGAGATCGTCGAATATCTCCATGATCCAAGCAAGTATAAGAATATCGGAGCTACGATGCCTAAAGGGATACTCCTTGTTGGCCCTCCGGGAACAGGAAAGACAATGCTTGCCAAAGCGGTAGCAGGAGAATCAAATGTACCTTTCTTTTCCATGTCAGGTTCGGAATTTGTTGAAATGTTCGTGGGAATGGGTGCATCCAAGGTACGAGACCTTTTTAAGCAGGCCAAGGAAAAGGCGCCTTGCATTGTGTTCATCGATGAGATAGATGCCATCGGACAGAAGAGGGACGGACGCCTGGGCGGCAACGACGAAAGAGAACAGACTCTCAACCAGCTCCTGACCGAAATGGACGGATTTGAAGAAAATACCGGCGTAGTCATACTGGCAGCGACCAACAGGCCGGAATCCCTTGATCCGGCGCTGACAAGACCGGGAAGGTTTGACAGACGAGTACCTGTGGAACTGCCTGACCTGAAAGGGCGAGAGGATATATTGAAGGTACATGCAAAAAAAGTCAAAACGGACAATAATATAGATTACGGTAAAGTTGCCCGCATGGCTTCCGGCGCTTCCGGCGCTGAGCTGGCCAACATAATCAATGAGGCGGCTCTGCGCGCCGTAAGAGACGGACGCAAGTGTGTAACCCAGGCGGACCTGGAGGAGAGCATTGAGGTTGTCATTGCAGGATATCAGAAAAAGAATGCGATCCTTACTGACGAAGAAAAAAAGATCGTCGCATATCATGAGATCGGTCATGCGCTGGTAGCTGCCAGACAGACTGATTCGGCGCCTGTACAGAAGATCACCATTGTGCCGAGGACATCTGGGGCCCTCGGATATACCATGCAGGTGGAGGAAGGGAACCATTACCTGATGAGCAAGGAAGAACTGGAGAACAAGATAGCAACGCTTACAGGAGGCCGTGCTGCCGAAGAACTTATCTTCAATTCATCATCTACGGGAGCTTCCAACGATATCGAACAGGCAACAAAGATAGCCAGAGCCATGATAACCAGGTACGGCATGAGCGATGATTTTGACATGGTCGCCATGGAAACTGTGACAAACCAGTATCTGGGAGGAGATACGACGCTTGCGTGCTCTGCACAGACACAGGCCGAGATAGACAGGGAAGTTGTGGCCCTTGTCAGAAAACAGCATGAAAAAGCCCTTGAGATCCTGCGCGAAAACAAGGGCAAATTAGATGAACTTGCCGGTTATCTCTACGAAAAAGAGACAATAACCGGAGAAGAGTTTATGGACATATTGAACAGATAGTATTTATAAGCGTCTCCATGTCATCTGGCAGAGGCGCTTTTAATATCAGTTTCTGACCGGTTATGGGGTGTATGAAGGACAGGTGGTATGCGTGGAGGGCCTGCCTTTCAATGAATGGTGATGTGCTTTTTTCGCCATCCCCTTCAACCCGGCGGAAGTCTCCGTGGAGTTTCCTGTATAAAAAAGGATCCCCGTTGTTATAAAGATGATCTCCGGTCACAGGATGGCCTATGTATGCCATATGGACTCGTATCTGGTGGGTCCTTCCGGTTTCAAGGGAGACTTCTACAAGGGTATAACCGGCAGAATACCTTTGAAGGACTTTGTAGTGAGTAACAGAATCAAACCCACCCTTGTCCGCAGGCAATATCCATCTTTCCACTTCATTGGGATCCGGACGGCCTATGGGAGCTCTGACGGTACCCTGATCCCTCTGGATGATGCCATCGACAACGGCAAGGTATTTTTTTTCTGTTATGCCTGCTTTCATCTGGTGAATGATCTGATCCTGGACAAAGCCGTTCTTTGCGACTATCAACAGCCCGGATGTGTTCATATCAAGTCTGTTTGCAAATCTTATCTTATAACATGCGCCTTCATCCAAGATCTTTTTCATCAGGCCATTGGCAATGGTATGGCAGGGCTTTCCTTTGGTTGGGTGTACTACAAATCCCGGCTGTTTGTTTATGACAAGAAGACTGTCATCTTCAAATATGACATTGATGGGTATATCCTCCGGAGGAAAATCAGAGGTTTCCTTAGGAAGTGTTACGGTCAACTGATCGCCGGCGACGGGGATCATCCAGCCACGGACAGGGGAGCCGTTCAGCTTTGCCAGATCCTGCTTCTTTATTTTTGTCAGCAGCCGTGATGAAAAGTGAAAATTACGGCGAAGGAGCTCACTTACAGTGAGCCCCTTATCATCTTCTTTAACTGTATAACTGAATCCTGACATAGTTCATCCTTATAAGAATTTGTTTTTTACTTTTTCCCAGAAACGGTAGTCGTCAAATCTGATGAGATTGATCTTTTTTCTGGAAAGCCTCATGGAAAGTTCGATGACATCCTCATATTCGGCCAGCATTCCGTCATATGTAACGCTCAATGTCCTGTCAACATTGTTGCATGGTATGACAGCAAGTTTATCATTGGCAGGGAGCAATATCCCTGCTGTCAGAGAACGGTAGGCAATGTTCTGGATCGGGGCTATGGGCGTCACCTGAAGCAAGCTTAACCTCGGATCGACGATACTGCCGCCTAAGGCGTAATTGTATGCCGTGCTCCCGGCAGGCGTGGATACACATATCCCATCGCCGCTGAATCTTTCAATAAAACCGTTGTTAATGGAAATATTCAGGTGTACGGGGTGGGTGAGCATTCCTTTGACAGTGATCTCATTCAGGGCGATATGTTTTGTAATGTGGGATGCGGTCCTCACGACACAGCTTACTCCGTTGAGACCCTGGATGCTGTAACGCCCCTGGTTATACAGGAAAATGAAATCATCTATCTTTTCGGGCAGGATCTCCTGGAAAAAACCCAGATGGCCTGTATTGATCCCTACTATGGGGGTCTTTGGAAAGCCAAAATCCTGCACCAGGCGGAGAAGAGTCCCGTCTCCGCCTATACATATGATAAGATCTGTGTCATCTGAATACTCACTGCATGCAGTGAGTCCTGACTTTACAAGCTTTTGACGGAAAGTCTTTTCTATGGATCTTGACATTTCCGTATTGTTGGTGTAAATAAAAATCTTTTTCATGGTTTGATATTACAATATTTTTTCCAGTTCATCAACAAGATCTTTAAATGTTTCCATGGCCATTTTTACCGGTTGAGGTGAAGCCATGTCAACACCTGCTATCTTAAGCAGCTCCACAGGATAGTCTGATGAGCCGCTCTTTAAGAATTCGATATAGTTATCCCTGGCTTTTGGCCCTTCCTCCAATATCTTTGATGAAATGGCCGTGGCTGCCGAATATCCTGTAGCATACTGATATACATAGAAGCCTCTGTAAAAATGCGGGATCCTGGCCCATTCGTATTGGATATATTCGTCATGGGACATGGCCGGACCGAAGTACAGGCTGTTGAGCTTGTCATAATTTTCGTTCAGCCAGGCGGCTGTCAGGACTCCGCCTTTTTCTATTTCTTCATGAGCCATCAGTTCAAATTCTGCGAACATGGTCTGACGGAAAAGGGTGGTGCGGAATTCTTCTATATAATAGTTTATCAGATATTTGCGCATCTGAGGGTCTGTTTCGGTCTTTAACAGATGCTTTATCAGCAGTGATTCATTGACGGTGGAGGCCACTTCGGCTGTAAATATGGAGTGGTCGCCGTAGGTATAGGGCTGTGTCTTTCTCGTATAGTAGGAGTGCATTGAATGGCCCATTTCATGAACTATAGTAAACACATCTTTGAGACTGTCGGTGTAGTTAAGGAGTATATATGGCATACTGTCATAGGAGCCAAAGCTGTATGCACCGCTGGTCTTTCCCTGGTTTTCATAAACATCTATCCAGCCTTCACTGACACCTTTTCTGACTTGAGTGATGTATTCTTCCCCAAGAGGAGCAAGGCCTTCAGCCATGATGTCGATGGCCTGTTCAAAAGGTATGACTTTTTTTGGAGCGTTTACCAGAGGGACATAAACATCGTACATCTTGAGCTGGTCAACACCCAGCACCTTTTTACGCAGTTCCATGTAGCGATGGACTACAGGAAGGTATTCACGGACTTCGCTGATGAGATTGCGGTATACGCTGACAGGGATGTTTCCTCCGTCCAGTGCGGCTTCAAGGGAGGAACCGTATTTTCTTATCCTGGCAGAGACAACATCGGTCTTGGTGTTGTAGTTGTAGTTGACAACTATGGTGTTGATGAGCTTCTTATATGCTTCGTACATGTTGGTAAAGGCAGCTTTGCGCACATTGCGGTCCTGACTTTCCATAAATGTTATATAATTGCCGTGGGTAAGGGTGACTTCATCGCCATCTTCATCGGTGACGGTGCCAAAAGTCAGATCAGCATTGTTGAGCATTTTAAATACATCGCTTGTTGCTCCGGTGACTTCTGACATCTGAGCCAGTATGTTCTCTTCAGGAGCCGACAGTACATGCTCTTTTTCTCTGAGCATAGACTTGAGCAGGAACTCATACTGGGCAAGGCCAGGTTCTTCTTGGATGTATCCCAGTATCTGATGCTCGTCGGCTTCCATGATCTCAGGTGTGAAAAAGGACATGGATGCGGCTATCCTGGCAAGGACGCTCCCGCATTTGTCGTCCATTGCCTGATATTTGTCCATTCGGTTGTCCTCATCTTTTTTCATGGCGGCATAGACATAAGCATGTTCAATCTTCTGCCAGATATTGTCACGCTCTCTGAGGGCTTCCAGAAGGGTGGCGGCCGATCTTGTGAGCCTGCCGCGGTAATCGCCGAACTTTTCGGCACGGCTGAGACAGTCGTCTATATCTTTTTCCCATTGGCTTTCATCCGGGTACATGGCTTCAATGTTCCATTTGTATTGTTTTGGGATATCACTTCGCTGTTTCAATTTTTTGTCTGACATTTTGACCTCCTGTATGGATAAATATGTATTTGTGTAGTATAATGAACGCTGTGGATCATACCGCCTGACGGCGCAGGGCAGCGTTCATTGAAACGCCGTTTAGCCGGGCTGCTGGCTTTTTGCCGGCGACTGGCTGATAAAGCCAACATTTTCCACGAAAATGGGCTTTTTATTGTGTCGAATTTTGTCGATGTTGGCTTTTTGTGTGTAAATTATAATTTTAGGTAACAGTTTATTTGATTTCTGTTGTCTAAATGGGGATTTTGGAGTAAAATAGCCAACATCAGCAGAAAAACCGGTATTTTATGCGGTGTTTTTCCCGGAAATGTTGTATTTTTCCTCCTGATTTCCGAAAAAAGCCAACATTTAATTCTGAAACGGCGGATTTAATCATCATATCCGGCATCAATGTTGTAAAATTTCTTCAAAAGTGATTTTTTTACAACATTTTTTTAAAAAATGTTGCATGGTTTTGGGATTTTGCGAAAAATATACAACATGACCGGCTTTGAACGCCGCATTTCAGGCAAAATAACAGCAGAATGTTGTAAAAAAACATAGAATGGTGAAATTTTACAACATACCTTGCTCCATTAGACTCATTATACCACAAATTGGAAAGGAATATTACATAAATGGACAACAGACCCATAGGTTTTTTTGATTCAGGACTCGGAGGACTGACAGCCATACCCGGATTGTTCAAAGAACTCCCTGATGAGAGAGTGATATATTTCGGAGATACGGCGAGGACTCCTTATGGATCCAAGGCTGTATCCACCGTAAGAAAATATACGGAGCAGATAACGGATTTCCTCGTGTCCAAGGATGTTAAAATGCTTGTGATCGCATGCAATACCATAAGCTCCACCTGCCTTGACATGCTCAGGGAAAGATTTCCGCAGCTTCCCGTGATAGGGATAATCCAGCCGGCGGCACAGAAGGTAGCGTCAATATGCAGTGAAGAAAACAGCATAGGCGTCATAGCTACGAAAGTGACCATAAACAGCGGCGCATACCAGAAAGCCATAAAAGACCTGGTGCCGCAGTGCAATGTTGCAGCAAAGGCGGCTCCGGCATTTGTTCCCCTCATAGAAGAGGGGATAATCGACAACGAGATAATGGATCTGACCATTCATTATTATATGGATGATTTTATCGGCGATGGGAAGATAGATACCCTTGTGCTGGGATGCACCCATTATCCGCTGATAAGGAAAAACATCGAGAGGCTCTTTCCGAAACTGAGGATAGTAGACCCTTCAAGGGAGATAATCGGCCGGGTAAAAAAAGTGCTGGCTGAGAGAGATGAACTGGCCGGCAGGGATAATGACAGAGAAAATATTTTTTATGCAAGCGACCTTTCGGAAAATTTCACCAACATGATAGAAAAGATACTTGAAACAGAACGGTCAAACCTAATATTGAAATTTAAAAATCTTGAACTGTAAAAGAGGGAAAACATGGATAGAGAGAGATTGTATGAGATACTGGATATAGAAGAACCAGCTGAATTTGATTATTTTGAAAATATTGCCGCCCTGCTGGAATGCGATGAAAATATCGGATATGAAGAACTGTACGGGCTTTTGCAGGAAGTGGATAAGGAAACCCTTTCGATGCTGATAGATAACTATTTTGAGGAATTGTCAGATTTTCTTCCTGAAGATGACGCCGACTTTTATCTGAAGATAGATCAGATAAGGCGTTCGCTGGTGGGCCTTGCCAAAAGCAGTGATGACGAAAATGTACTTGGCAGCCTTGCTGAAGAACTTGACAGGTTCCGCAGATGGTATGCAGCAGAGTCCCAAGTCACCTGCAGCGATCTGGAAACAGGCAGGGAGGAGATCCATCCGCTGAGAGATGCGCTTGCCCTTGCCCGTATGGAAAAACTTGACGGAGATAAATATTATTATGATTTTGAAAGATGCAGGGATTATGACATCGACGATTATCTCATGTCATTTGCAGATATGATCGCTGTTTCAGGAGTTTATGATGATGAAAAAAATATCGTCCCGGATGACTGGTCATCAGAAGAACAGCAGACATATGAATAACACTTTAAACACCTCCGTCATAATATAATAAAAAAGACGGAGGTTTTTATATGGGAGACGATTACAAACGAATGGACTGCTGCCAGCAAGAGTGCAGGGAAAAATGCTTCAAGGACTGTTACTGTAATGATAATGACAACGGAGGCAGCCTGATCTGGCTCATAATACTTATCGTTATAATCTACTGCCTTTTCTGCAATGACGGAAAAGGCAACGGCCTCTTGGGAGGTTTGTTCTAAGGCCGAAATGCACTGAGAGCCTACTGCATGCAAGCCTTGCCGGGGCATCAAAGGCCCCGGCAAGGCAAAAAGAGCCTGCAGCCATCTGTACATCCGCCTGATTGCTGCGGCCGTCCTTGATTTTTGCCAACCCTGATGATAGTATATTATATATCATGCTGTCAGGAGCGGTGAAAATGGACAAGGAAAGAACATTGAAAGGACAGAGCCAGTACAGGCAGGGTCTCATATCATCTTTATCATGCGGGATATTATGGGGCATTATCCCAATATACTGGCAATGGCTCAAACCAATACCGTCTTCTGTCATAATCTTTTACCGCATAGCGCTGGTTGCAGCCGTATGCCTGATCGCATCACTTATCCTGTATGATAAAAGCGTCATATTATCTGCATTGAAAGACAGGCGGACCATGGCAAAGTACATAGCCGCAGGTATACTCATAACAGCAAACTGGTCCATATACATATGGGCTGTAAACGCAGGCTTCGTTATCCAGACATGCATAGGTTATTATATAGAGCCGGTTGCAGTCTGTCTTTTTGGGATAGTATTGTTCAGGGACAAGCTTAACAAGTATAAAATAGCTGCATTTGCAACGGTAGCGGTGGGAGTAGCTGCTGTGATATGGTATTTCAGAGAAATACCGATGATCGCCCTGAGCCTGGCGCTGACTTTTTCGATCTATGCCGCTCTCAAAAAGAACCTGACAGCTCCGCCCGTCCTTTCATTGCTGTACGAGACCATCTTTCTGCTGCCTGCTGCGCTGGCGGTGATAGTATGGCTTGAAACTACAGGCAGAGGAGCAATAGATACCGGACAGCCATATCAGTATGGGCTCCTGATGCTGTCAGGGCCGGTTACTGCACTGCCGCTTGCACTATTTGCAAATGCAGCGCACAAGCTGAACCTTTTTGTCCTGGGCCTGCTGGAATATATCGCGCCGACAATCTCACTGATATTGGGCATATATCTCTTCCGGGAACCTTTTGAGCCGGTCCAGCTCATAGCATTCGGGATAATATGGTCGGGAATACTGATATTCAGTATCGGAGAATATAAAGAAATGAAAAAAACTCAGGAAAGGAAATGATGTATATGGAAAAAGAAGCCTACCCTAAGCCTCTTGTCAGAGTGACGGGAGGAAAAGGAGGAGAAGCAGTGCTGATAGTGGGAAGTGAAAAGACCGCCCTTCACGATTGCGGCATGGCATGCTTCAGTGAAGAACTTATCAGCAACATTGAAAAGGCACTTCAGGAAAGACCTTTGGATTATGTGTTGCTGTCTCATACACATTATGACCACATGGGCGCACTGCCGGATGTCATAAAACGATGGCCTCAAGTCAAAGTATGCGGCAACGCCAAAGCTGCCCAGGTCTTTGGCAGGCAGGGGGCCCTTGATATGATCGTTTCCATGGGAAAGTCTGCTGCGGAGCTATATGGAAAAGACCCTGATAAAGTGACAGCCGACGGTCTGAGAGTGGATATGATACTGGAAGACGCCGATATTATCAACCTGGGAGATGAAAAGATAGCCGCTTTTGGAACAAAAGGGCATACGGACTGCTCAGTGTCATACTTCATGCAGCCCGGAGGCATTCTTTTTGCCAGTGAATCCACAGGAATAATAGGAATAGATGGAAAAGTAAGGACATCCATACTTAAAAGCTTTGATCAGAGCCTTGAATCAGCAGCATTTCTCAAGATGCTGCCCTTTGATCATATCCTTGTGCCTCATTTCGGCATCCTGGACAGGCGGTATAACGACAGTTATTTTGATGAATATATAAGGGCGGCAGAAGAAGAGAAGGATTTTATCAATGATCTTATCAAAAAAGGAATGACATGTGAAGAGATCTTTGAAGAACATAAAAAAGTGTATTGGACTGAGGCGAGAAAGAAAGATCAGCCATACAGGGCCTATGATGTAAACACACACATAATAATAAAGAGAATGTTGAAAGAAGCCGGTCTGTGACCGGCTTTATCTGTATGCGGACGGCAAACCGCAGGAGTCTCAGCCCGGCATGGATCTTCAGATGGGCAAATGGTGTGCCGGAATATGAAAAAACCCGGCGGAGCATAACCTCCGGCCGGGAAACAAGGCCCTGGTGTCATCTTCTTGGCTGAGGCCTCTGAGGCCTTTGAGGACGACATTCACAGCAATCATCATCTTTATCACAGTGTCTGTCTTTGCAATGGGCTGGGCCGTCGCACGGGTCATTACAGCCGTCATCTTCATCATGGCAGTTTTCGGCAGTATCCCCGACTCTGACCTGATTAGGGAAAAGGGTAGGGAAAGTGGTGCAGATGGCGTTCTGCTGTACAGGTGCCTGGGCATATCCTGTTGACAGGACACAGAGCTGGACAGGTATGATGATCTTCTTTTCGCATACCACGCAAATTGCTACGATCAGATTTCCGCTGACTGTACCGTCAGGACTGATATTCAGATCTCTTCCGCAGTTATTGGTGGCAAGTCTCGCTTCACATGATGAGTTGCACAGCTCCGTAAACCGAGGCATAAAGGCCGTATCAATGGCCGACGGCATACAGATCTCGAAAAAGTTGGTAAGTACCAGCGGCTGGCTGCTGTCTGCAATGTTCACATTGGTACATACGGTGAACACCGTATCGTTGTTGCAGCTGTCACACAGGAGCAGATCCAGTTCGATCATCACATTGCCTGTTATGGCAATGTTCTGAGTACCGAATACAGGAGTGCCCATACATCTGTCATCACAGCTGTCTGTTTCAGCATACAGTATCTTTTCCGAGCAGTTGCCGTCTGCGCCCACCACGGTCAGCTGCTGTCCGTCGGCATTCTGCAGGAATGTGGCGCCTGATATACTGGTGTTGACATCAAGCTTCAGGTTGCAGGGGTCGTCTACATTATATGGATTAAAACTCCTTTTACATCTTATGTCGATCACTCTTTTGACTCTGTGTCCGGCAGGAACCTGCGGTGTGAATGTCTGGTTCTGTACTGTTTTCATGCCTTGAAGGTTGAACCTGACAGCGTCAAAGACCTTCTGCACATAGATAGGTTCGCATTTCAGACTGTCTATATCGCCGTCAAATTCGCACATGGTATTGGCATTGCAGCAGTTCTGATAGAGGTCCTGGGATACTCTCCCACCAAAGCAGCTCATATATATTACCTCCTTAAATAGTCCAATATCTTTCTCTGATAGTATATGAAAAAAAGCTGAAATGTGTTATTATATTTATGCTCAAAAAAATGGAGGTAAATTATGAATGATATCGATATAAGGACTTTGGACTGCGGAGTGCGGGTTGTGATGGAGAAGATCCCGCATGTCAAATCCGCTGCTCTTGGCATATGGGTGAAAAACGGCGCTGTTGATGAAACACCGCAGGTCGCCGGCATTTCTCATTTCATAGAGCACATGATGTTCAAAGGTACCCATAAGCGCAGCGCAAAGCAGATAGCGGAAGATGTCGACCGTATAGGCGGTCAGATGAACGCCTTTACAGGGAAAGAAGCAACCTGCTATTATGTCAAGACCATAAGCGGCCATATCAAAGACGGAGCCGATGTGATCCTTGACATGGTCAGCAACGCCGTATTTGACAGCAGAGAAATGACCAAAGAAAGAAAGGTCATATGTGAAGAGATAAAGATGATACAGGATCAGCCCGATGACCTTGTCCATGACACCGTAGCAGAGCTGGTGTTCAAGGATATGCCTCTGGGCAATTCGATCATAGGGACACAGACTTCCCTCAGCAAGATAACCCGGCCTGTCATCACAGGATATAAAGAGAGGGCATATACCAGAGATTCCATAGTTGTAAGCGTAGCAGGCAATTTTGATGAAGAGGACATGTGCGAGTACCTGTCAGACAAATTCAGCAGCCTTGCAGCTTCAAAAGAACATGTGCAGCCGGAAGAAAAGCCGTACATACCAAGGTTCAAGGTGATAAGCAAGGATATCAAGCAGGCGCATATCTGCATGGCAACAAGAAGCATAAGCCTTGACGACCCCAGATACTATGCTTTCTCTGTTATGAACAATGTGATGGGAGGAAGCATGAGTTCAAGGCTTTTTCAGAACATCAGAGAAGAAAAAGGCCTTGCGTATAGTGTGTACTCAATGAACAGTTCATTCAGGGATGCAGGATATTTCAATATATATGCAGGAGTCAGCCATGACATGATCGGAGCGGCCATCGAAGGGATCAGAGAAGAGCTGGACATGCTTGACAGAAAAGGTCTCACAGATGAAGAGATATCAATGTCAAAAGAACAGCTCAAGAGCAGTTATATCTTTGGCCAGGAAAATGTGGCAAGCCGTATGTTCGCCATCGGGAAAAACCTGCTGCTGCTGGGAAAAGTATATGGTACAGAAGAAGTCCTTGAAGGCATAGACAGGGTTACAGGAGAGGACATAGATGACATCAAGCATATGATCTGTGATACTGCAGGCTATTGTGCCGTATGCCTGACTGATAAAAAGATAGATCTGAAGAAGATGGTAAAGGCATGATTTATGAACGGAACTGAAAAGATCAAGATAAAGATAATAAGCAAGAGCGGACGGATGCCTTCATACGAGACAGACGGTTCTGCCGGAGCTGACCTGAGGGCGTACCTTAAAAGCCCGGTGACCCTGATGCCGGGCGAAAGACGGCTGATCCCCACCGGACTTTTCATAGAACTTCCTGATGGCATCGAAGCTCAGGTAAGAGCCCGCTCCGGACTTTCCATAAAACATGGTATAAGCCTGGTAAATGGAGTGGGAACGGTGGACAGCGACTACAGAGGAGAATGGAATGTACCTGTCATAAATTTCGGCAGTGAGCCTTATACCATACACGATGGGGACAGGATAGCCCAGGTAGTATTTTCATCATACATAAGGGCTGATTTTGAGATAACATCACAGATCGGTGATACCGGCCGCGGAGCCGGAGGATTCGGGCATACCGGAGTAAAATGATGCAGGAGGAGGACCGCCATGCTTTTGAGAGAAGATCTTGAAAAAAGGGAAATAGAGAATCTTTCTCCGCTGGCCGTGAAAAGCGCTTTTTCCAGAGGGCGTGCAGCGGAGGAGGAAAAATGTGATATAAGGACGGAGTTTCAGAGGGACAGGGACAGGATAATCCATTCCAAGTCTTTCCGCAGGCTGATGCACAAGACTCAGGTATTCCTCGCTCCAGAGGGGGATCATTTCAGGACCAGGCTGACACATACCATCGAGGTCTCCCAGATAGCAAGGACCATCGCCAGAGCTCTCAATCTCAACGAAGATCTGACCGAAGCCATAGCCCTCGGCCATGACCTGGGACACACGCCTTTTGGCCATAACGGGGAAGAGGTCCTCAATATGGTCCATCCCGGAGGGTTCCATCATAATGTACAGAGCCTGAGGGTAGTTGATGTCCTGGAGTCCACATCTTCCCGCAGGGGGATGAACCTTACTGCAGAAGTCAGAGACGGTATAGTGAACCACACGGGTCCGGTGCTCCCGTTCACATTGGAAGGACAGGTAGTCAAGATAAGTGACAGGGTCGCTTACATAAACCATGATATTGACGATGCTTTGAGGAGCGGAGTCATCTCCATGGACGATATACCAAGGTCAGCTCTTGAACTGTTTGGTTACAGCCATAGGGAGCGGATAAACAACATGGTCAATGATCTTATAAAAAACAGTGACGGCAGGGACTGTATCGCTCAGAGCACCCGGTACAGAGAAGAGCTGCTGTCTCTGCGCTCTTTTATGTTCACCAATGTATATAAGAGCAGCCGGGTAAAGAGGGAAGAGGATCTCAATAAAGTCGAAGTCGTCATAAGTTCTCTTTATGACTATTTCCTGAAAAATCCTGATAAACTGCCGGATGATATGGACAGGATCGTCAAGGAAGACGGCGTAGCCGAGGCTGTAAAAGACCATATAGCCGGGATGACGGACAGATATGCTCTGAGCGTATATACAGATCTGTTTGTGCCGCGGAGCTGGAAATAAGGGACCAGATGCAAAATAGGAGGCTTTTCATGAACTACAGTGATAAAAAAAAGGGGAGGCGGCTCCATGATGAGGACTTTGCTCAGATGATCTGCGATGAAGGAGCAGGAGCCAGATATTCACTGTTTTCCGGAAAGGCAAAGAAAAAAATTTAAAAAAATAACAGAAAAAATAAAGGAAATCACTCATTTTTTGCGAATAAAAACATAGAACGATGTTTTTGGAGCGAAAGATGAGTTTTTCTTTTAGTAAAGAAGCAATAGAGGATCTTAAAAGCCGGATAGATATAGTTGATGTCATAGGACGCCAGGTTCAGTTAAAACGGGCTGGAGCCAACTATAAGGGACTTTGTCCGTTCCATAACGAAAAGACACCTTCCTTTATCGTATCTCCTCAGAAACAGATATTTACCTGTTTCGGCGGATGCGGCGCTTCAGGTGATGTGGTATCTTTTGTGATGAGATATTATAATCTGGAGTTTAATGAGGCTGTAGAAAAACTTGCCAAAGAATACGGGATAGACATCGTCAAAAGCCAGCGCAGGAATGATGACAGAGAAAAATACTATGAGATCAACCGTGAAGCTGCCAGATTCTTTTACAGGAATATGACCGAAGGCCCCAACAGAGGTTATTCATACATGAGAAGGCGTGGCATAGAGGACAGGACCATCAAAAAATTTGGTCTGGGATATGCGCCTGACAGCTGGGATTCTCTGTATGGATATTTTAAGGAAAAGGGAACTGATGAAAAACTGCTCCTTGAACTGGGCCTGCTTTCCCAGAAAGACGGAAGATACTTTGATAAGTTCAGGGACCGGGTGATCTTTCCCATAATCAATACGGCAGGAAAGGTTATAGGTTTTGGAGGCAGGGCCCTCGATGACAAAGCCATGCCCAAATATCTGAACTCACCTGAAAACAGGGTATTTCAGAAAAAAAATAATCTCTACGCCTTAAATTCCACCAAACAGGATATAGGCAAGGCCGGGACTGCGATCATAGTCGAAGGCTATATGGACGCCATATCACTGTACCAGAACGGCGTGCGGAATGTGGCCGCATCTTTGGGAACGGCTCTGACAGATAATCAGGCTAAACTGATAAACAGATATACAAAGAATGTTGTCCTTTCATATGATGCGGATGCAGCCGGACAGAAAGCAGCATTGAGAGGGATAGAGGTACTCAGGAATGAGGGCTGTAAAGTAAAGGTCCTTCATGTTACTGACGGAAAAGATCCTGACGAATATATCAAAAAAAACGGCCGGGATGCTTTTGATAAGCTGGTGGAAAAAGCCATACCATACACAGACTATAAGATCGAGGCTGCCAAGAGAGATATCGATCTTGGCACAGAAGAGGGAAAAATCGATTTTATCAGGCGTATAACACCTATTTTATCTGATTTAACTCCGGTAGAAGCGGATATATATATAAAAAAAGCTGCAAGAGATACGGGTATTTCCGAAAAAGCTATAAAAATGGAAATTCCAGTCAATAATAAGCGGGAACAGTCCTCTGGTGCCGTGAGACAAGAAAAACAGGGCACCAATGGCATCAGCGTCTCCAACATCGAGGCTTCTGTACTGAAATGTCTTTTTATAGACCCGCAGCTTTCGGAAGCCCTTCTGCCTTATATGGACATGTTTGAGAGCGAACTCAGCCGCAGGGCCGTAAACATAGCCTTTGAAGAATACGGCCTCAAAGGCGATTTTGACAAAAGGACCATAATGGACAGGTTGGATCCTGATGAGAGCATGGCTCTCCAGGAGAGCATAGACAAAGTGCAGATAAAAGGCAATGAAAAAGAGGTCCTGACCAGGTGCATCCACAGATGGGAGTACGGAAGGCTTGAAAAAGAAGAAAAGAAAATAATAGATATGCTGACTCTGGCCGATGCCGACAAAAATGAACCTGCAGCCAGAGATCTTGCCGAAAAGCTTATGAGGATACGAGCAGAGATGGAGATCCACGGAGGAAAAATATGATGACGAACGAAAAAGAAAAGAAAGAAAAAACTACCATGCAGAGCGGTGAATCAGAACAGTCACAAGATAAAAAAAATGAATTGCTTTCTGCCTTGCTCGAAAAAGGCAAAAATTCTCATAACCAGCTGACATATTCTGATATTGCCGATATTTTGGACTCGACCGATCTCGATAAGAACCAGATCGATGATATGTACGAAGCGCTGATGTCCAAGGGTATAGAGATCGTTTCTGAAACGGATCCCGAAGACTTTGACAGCATCCTGGCTGAAAATCCCGATGTCATGGAAGATGCTGAGATGATGGTGGAAGAAGCCAATGATTTTGATCTTGAGTCAGCGATCCCTAAAGGCATAGCGGTTGATGACCCTGTCAGGATGTATCTCAAAGAGATAGGCAAGGTGCCGCTCCTTTCGGCAGAAGAGGAGATCGAACTGGCAAAGAGGATGGAAAAAGGCGATGAGGATGCTAAAAAGCGTCTATGTGAGGCAAACCTCAGGCTGGTAGTAAGCATTGCCAAGAGATATGTCGGCAGAGGCATGCTGTTCCTTGACCTTATCCAGGAAGGCAATCTCGGACTGATAAAGGCTGTAGACAAATTTGATTATACCAAAGGCTATAAATTCTCGACCTATGCCACATGGTGGATAAGACAGGCCATCACAAGGTCCATTGCTGATCAGGCCAGGACCATCAGGATACCTGTACACATGGTCGAGACCATAAACAAGCTCATAAGAGTATCCAGACAGCTCCTCCAGACTTATGGCAGAGATCCAAGTCCAGAAGAGATTGCCCAGGAAATGGGAATATCTGTTGATAAGGTTAGGGAAATACAGAAGATAGCCCAGGAACCGGTTTCACTGGAAACTCCTATAGGAGAGGAAGAGGACAGCCATCTTGGAGATTTCATACCGGATGAAGATGTTCCGGCTCCTGCCGAAGCAGCGGCTTTTTCAATGCTAAAGGAACAGCTTGTGGAAGTCCTGGATACGCTTACCGAAAGGGAGCAGAAAGTATTGAAGCTGCGTTTCGGCCTGGAAGACGGCAGGGCCAGGACCCTTGAAGAAGTAGGAAAAGAATTTGATGTCACAAGAGAGAGGATAAGGCAGATAGAAGCCAAATCCCTGAGAAAGCTCCGTCATCCAAGCAGGAGCAAAAAACTGAAGGATTATCTCGAATAAAGATGATAAATTTAAGCGAAAGATTGTTGGCAATAGCCCAGGAAGTCGGAAAGGGAGAAACCGTGGCTGACATAGGTACAGATCACGGTTTCCTGCCTTTGTACCTTTGGGAAAAAGGAATATCGCCAAAGGTAATAATGACAGATATCAGCCAAGGCTCTCTGGCAAAAGCCAGAGAAAACTGCAGCAGATGGTATCCGGACACCGAATTTGATCTGAGGCTCGGTGACGGGATAGGACCGATAGGCCGGGGGGAGGCAGATACGGCGGTTATTGCCGGTATGGGAGGCATCCTGATCACAGAGATACTGAAGAAGGATCTGGACAAGGCAAAAGAACTGAAAAAGCTGATACTGCAGCCCAGGAACAACATAGGCATATTGAGACACTGGCTCTACAACAGCGGATTTTCCATAATAAACGAAAAACTGGTAAGAGAAGGACGGTTTATCTGCGAGATAATCACAGCGATACCCAAAGAGGTGGCAGTCATAAGGAGCATGGGACCCGAGAGGATAGAATATCAATATCCACACAGCCTGATAAAATTCGCAGGGCCCTTGACTGAAGAATATCTCACATGTAAACTTAATATTGAAAAAAATATACTCAGCGGTATGGAAAAAAGCAGCAGCACAGGCCCCAACCAGATCAGGAGCCAGCAATACAGGATAGATTATATCGAGAGGCTTATAAGACAGTTATGAAGGTAGAAAAAATAGCAGAGCTCATCCAAAGGAAGAGCCCCTTAGATACCCAGGAACCATGGGACAATTCTGGATTCCAGATAAAATTTGAAGGCTCCGAGATCAGGACAGTACTGGTTGCCATGGAGATAACCGATGAGATAATCGACGAGGCTGAAATCCTGAAAGCTGACATGATAGTCACGCATCATCCGATGATATTCAACCCAATAAAGAATATCTACGATAATACTGTTACGGGAAACCACATTGTCAGGCTTATCAAAGATGATATAAATGTATATTCCAGTCATACGCCTTTTGATAAATGCAGCGGAGGAAACGGAGATTATCTGGCCGGCCTCCTGAGGCTGAAAAATGTCAGGCGGATGGAGACAGACAGCCTGGGATTCTGCCGGGAAGGTATGGCAGACTCTCCCCGGAGTGCAGGAGAATATATCAGCTGTATATGCCAATGGCTCGATCTTGACATCAGGTCCCTGGCATTTTCGGGAGATCTGGATGATATGATATACAAGGTGGGGCTATGTACAGGCGCAGGTGCCGAATTTGCTGAAAATGCCAAGGAATCCGGCTGCGATCTTTTCATCACAGGGGATGTAAAGCACCATCAGGCTCAGGAAGCAAGAGAAATGGGGATAAACATCTTAGACATAGGCCATTACGGCAGCGAAAAGATATTTACTGCTGATATGGCATCTTATCTAAGGGATAATACAGATCTTACAGTCATAAGATCCACTGTGGATCTTGATCCGTTTGTTTTGCTTTAGGCTGTATTTTAAGATCAAAAGAGGTATTAAAACATGAACAAGAAAAAACAGACATTGGCAAAGATCATAGTCATCGTCCTGATCGCGGCTATGATAGTTACATATTCAATTTCGGTAATCTGGTATCTGTTATAAAGATTTCGGGTAGAGCAGGCAGTCGCGTCCACCATGTGGATGAGGAAAGTCCGGGCTCCGCAGGGCAGGATGCCGGATAACGTCCGGCGTAGGTAACTATAGGGAAAGTGCAACAGAAACATTCCGCCGAAACGGGTAATGCCGTGGCAAGGTTGAAATGGTGAGGTAAGAGCTCACCGGCGGCATGGAGACATGCCGGCCGTGTAAACCCCATCCGGAGCAAGACCAAAGAGGGGGAAAAGGCAGTTGCCCGCTGCCTCCCGGTAGGTAGGTCGCTTGAGCTTGTCAGCAATGGCCAGTCGAGATAGATGATTGCCAAATACAGAACCCGGCTTATAGCTCTGCCCGAACTTTATCATAAAAAGAATACACTTCGCTCAGGAGGTCACCAATGCTAAAAAAAATAACTGCGTCCATGGTCATATTAGCCATGATCTTCGCCCTTGCAGGGTGCAGTTCCGATGAAGAAAGACCTGCTTTGGCCGCCGCAGCAATACCTGACAATGCTCAGGAAGGTACTTATAATGGATTTACCGCATCATATGACAGTGAAAAATGGATATTTGACAGCAGTGTACTGAATGTTTTTGCCATATATGACAGGGAAACTGCTGAAGCTGGAAATCAAGGCACCAGATGCGATTATATAACCGTTGTCGACGGCGGAGAATATGCCGAGGAACTGACTGAGGACGATATGGCCACCATCGAAGCACAGCTGGAAAATGAGGGGGCCGAGATAATTTCAGATGAACTCATGGATTTTGAAGGATCAACGGTGATCTTTTACGAGTCAAGGATCGAATTGACGGATACCATGATAGATCTTTATCTGGACAGCGGAAGGATCACTGAACAGCAGATCGAAGAATACGGCGGCAGAGATGAGCTCAAGGCCAACGGTTCATCCAGTCAGATGGGTATGGCTGCTGTTGTTGACGGCCATTTTGTCATGGTGACCGGTACATATTATGCAGATCCGTCGGAAATACTTCCTGCCATACTTGTGCTTATCCAGACAGGACAGTTTGACTAGTCCGATTCTGTCCTGTGGCAAGTAAACATAAAATACGAACACTCTATACAAATGGCCAGCCATTTGTATAGAGTGTTTTTGCAAAGAGAAGATCAGCGGCATCATCAGGGATGAAAGCTGATGTTCTTTTTTAGATATCAAAGGACTCAAGCAGCGTTATATCAGGATGCTTTTCAGCAAAATAATTCAGAGTGAATTGATTTGCAAAAAGTATTATCGGTCTTTGAAAATGGTCAAATACCAGCATTGTGCGTGAATCCAGAGCGGATTTTACAAGATCGGGATCGTTGGTTTTCACCCATCTTGCAAGAGAAAAATCCATGCGGTCCATCCTGATCTTTGCATTATATTCATTTTCCAGCCTGTACTGGAATACTTCAAACTGGAGCTGGCCGACTGCGCCCACCACAACTTCGTTGTATTGATTTTTATAGACCTGGATCGCGCCTTCCTGAGCAAGCTGGGCCACACCTTTCTGGAACTGCTTTGCCTTCATGGTATCCTTTGGGGTTACAAGAGCAAACATTTCCGGAGGGAAAGTAGGGAGCGGTTCAAAGAACAGGGGCTCTTTTCTGGTGGAAAGAGTGTCTCCTATCTGGTAGTTCCCTGTGTCGTATATGCCGATTATATCTCCGGCAATGGCTTCCTCTACATTTTCCCGGTGGTTGGCCATGAGCATGGTAGACTGGGCCAGTTTCATTTCTTTTCCTGTTCTGGAAAGGATAACCGACATACCTCTTTCAAAAGTCCCTGAGCATATGCGCAGGAAAGCCAGCCTGTCTCTGTGAGCCGGGTTCATATTTGCCTGTATCTTGAAGATGAAGCCGCTGAAAAAATCGTCCTCAGGGTCCACATAGCCGTCAGTGGTCTTTCTTGGACCGGGAGCAGGCGACATGTCCAAAAAATGTTGGAGAAAAGGAACTGTGCCGAAGTCTGCCAGAGCTGACCCGAAAAATACGGGAGAAAGCTTTCCGGCAAGGACTGCATCCTCATCAAACGGATTGCCTGCACCCTGGATCAGTTCGATCTCATCCCGGAGTGACGAAAGATTGAGACCGGAGATCTGATCTTCCAGTTCAGGACCAAATACGCCTTTATCGCCGAGCTTTATGGTCTTGTCTGCTTTATAGAGGATAGCTTCATTTTTCAGCAAGTCATATATGCCCTCAAAATTCATGCCGCAGCCTATTGGCCAGGTCACGGGACTTGAAGGCAGGCCAAGGATATCCTCAAGTTCCTGTATCAGATCAAAAGGGTCTTTTGTTTCTCTGTCCAGCTTATTTATAAAGGTAAATACAGGGATCTTTCTCATGGCGCATACCTTGAACAGCTTGCGGGTCTGCGCTTCTATACCTTTTGCTCCGTCTATTACCATTACGGCACTGTCAACAGATGTGAGTATCCGGTATGTGTCCTCTCCAAAATCGTTATGACCGGGAGTGTCCATTATGGAGATGACCTTGCCTTCGTAATCAAACTGCATTACAGAGGAAGTAACTGAAATACCCCTCTGCTTCTCTATCTCCATCCAGTCAGATGTGGCGAACTTGTCGTTTCTCCTTGCCTTGACGGTTCCCGCCTGGCGTATGGCTCCTCCGTGAAGAAGAAGCTTTTCTGTTAAAGTGGTCTTTCCGGCATCGGGATGTGATATTATGCCGAAGATCCTTCTTTTTTGTATCTCATTGTGTCTTGTAGCCATTTTAATTCCTTTCTTAAAAAACAACATAGACTATCATACCATAAATGTTGAATTTGTAAACAACATATTGTATAATAATATGCCGAAACTTGCGAGAAGGAGGACAGGATGGCAAAAGAGACCAGACAGACAGCCGCAGAATTTGATCTGCAAGAACAGATAGAAGAAGAAAACAAAATGGGGACCATGCCCATAGGCAAATTGCTCATGAACATGGCGTGGCCTGCTATCTTATCAATGACCATAAATGCCATGTATAATGTGGTAGACAGTATATTTGTATCCAGGCTCAATGAAGATGCGCTGACAGCCGTTTCACTGGTAAATCCCATACAGCTCATGATAGTAGCTTTATCTGTGGGAAGCGGAGTGGGTATCAATTCGCTCATAGCAAGGAGACTTGGGGCAAAGAATCAGGAGGCGGCGTATAAAGCCGCCAGCACGAGCATAAGGATAGGACTGTTCAACTACCTGATCTTTCTTGTGATCGGCGTATTTTTTACGGAAATGTTCATATCAGGCTATGCAGAAAGAGGCACTTATATTTTCACATCAGCATGTAATTACATGGCCATAGTATGCATAGGTTCTTTGTTCACCAATATAGAGATCGTACTGGAAAAGGTGCTCCAGTCCACGGGAAACATGGTGGCTCCGATGCTTTGCAGCCTGACGGGGGCTGTGGTGAACATTATCCTGGATCCTATCCTGATCTTCGGATATTTCGGTATGCCGAGGATGGAAGCGGCGGGAGCAGCTCTTGCAACAGTCATAGGACAGCTGTGTGCGATGCTCGTGGCTATGGTCATCGTATTAAAGGGTGAACATCTTGTAAAGATCCAGCTCAAAGGGTTCAAGATGGACTGGAAAGTGGTTGCCGATATATATAAGGTTGGCTTTCCATCAATAGTGATGCAGTCCATCGGCTCTTTTATGATAATATTCTACAACATGATACTGGTGGCTTATTCCACCACGGCCGTTGCAGTCCTGGGTATATATTTCAGGATACAGTCATTTGTGTTCATGCCTGTGTTCGGACTGAACCAGGGAGCCATGCCTATCATAGGCTATAACTATGGAGCCCGCAACAGAGGGCGTATGATGGAAACCTATAAGGAAGCGCTGAAGGTAGCCTTTATCGTAATGGCTGCAGGTGTTCTGCTGTTCCAGCTGATACCTGCTCCGCTGCTGAGCATCTTTGATGCATCGGAAGATATGCTCAGGATGGGTGTTCCGGCGCTGAGGATAATCAGCATATGTTTCCTCCCGGCTGCGTTCGGCATAGTCACAGGGACGCTTTTCCAGGGGACAGGCCATGGCATGCTGAGCCTTTATGGCTCTCTCATAAGACAGCTTGTGGGCATACTTCCGCTGGCATATATCCTCATAAGGATAGGCGGGGTGACCCTGTCGTGGGCGGCTTTTCCGCTGGCTGAAATTTTAGGGCTGACATACAGTGCGCTGATGTTCAGGCGGCTGTATAAAAAGGAATTGTCAAAGATATAATCGATCATGTTATCAAAATATCGGCAAGTTTTAATTTAAAAGCTTGCCGTTTTTTTATTTAGAAAAATAGAAGAAGTACTTGACATTTGTTAAAAAAAATATTATCTTAAAAACGGAACGGCGTTCCGAAAATAACGAAGGGAGCAAATTCGATGCAGAGCAAATTCGTAGCTAAACGATACTGGAAAGAAGAAGTACCGGCTATGAGCCTGGTAGATGAACTCGCGTCAAAATATGACGATATCATTGATCTCAGCCTCGGTGATCCTGACCTGACAACCGATAAGATCATTATCGACAATGTGTATGAAGATATGCTGAAAGGACATACAAGATATACCGAATTCAGAGGTGATAGGGAATTAAGAGCAGAAATAGCTAAGTTTTACGAAGAAGAGTATGGATTTCATATAGATGATACCGCTGTATATGTTACTGCCAGCGGCACTCATGCAATGTGCCTGGCCTTTTGTGCCATATTGGACCCGGGAGATGAAGTCATTGTTCATGGACCATATTACCCTTATTATATCAACCAGATAGAGTTCGCTGGAGGCAAGCCGGTAATACTGGATTGTACCGAAGATGACTTTAAGATCAATCCTCAAAAGCTGGAAAGCCTCGTAAATGAAAGGACAAAAGCTCTGCTTCTAAACACACCTAATAATCCTACCGGCATGTGCGCCAGCAGAGATCTGCTTGAAGAAATTGCTTCTGTTGCGAAGGCAAAGGACATACTTGTCGTAGCCGATGATATTTATACAGCGTTTAGCTATAAGGAACCTTTTGTACCTATCATGACATTGGATGGTATGAAAGACAGGACGGTTACTTTAAACAGCTTTTCAAAAGATTATACGATGACGGGGTGGAGGGTAGGCAACATCATCGCTCCGGAAAATATCATAAATGCAGTTAAAATCGTAAATGATTCCGTCATGTTTACAGCTCCTTCCATTTCGCAAAGAGCGGCGATATATGCCTTAAGGAACAGAAAGACTATCCAGCCGCCTATGGTAGAGGAATACAGGAGACGGCTATTTTATGCTGCAGAAAGGATAAACAAAATAAAAAACCTTTCGACCCTTCCGCCACAGGGAACATTTTATCTGATGGTGAATATCAAAAAACTCGGAATGAACAGCGTGGAAGCAAGCAAATTGCTGCTGGAAAAAGCGCATGTGTTGACGATACCGGGAATTTCATTTGGAAAATGCGGAGAAGGATTTGTCCGTATAGCCTGCACGAGAGATCTAAATGTTCTTAAAGAAGCATTTGACAGATTAGAATCTGTTGAAGAGCTTGTAAAATAAAAGGAGGATCACAAAATGAAATCTATCAAGATGAACGAGTTAAGCTGGACTGAACTACAGCAGGAGATCAAAGCCGGAACAGGAATTATCCTGCCTGTTGGCGCAACGGAACAACATGGCGAACATCTGCCAATATGTACAGATTCGTTTTTCGCCGAAGAAATTGCATTGAAATCAGCCGAAAAGGCCGGACTGCTGGTTGCGCCAACCATCACCTACGGAACAAATTCTCTGCCATTATCCGGCGGCGGACAGGGATTTATTGGAACCGTATCTATCGACGGAGACATTTTTATAAGGCACCTTTCTAATGTGATCAGAGAACTGATGAGATTTGGATTCAAGAAGATCGTCATATATAACTGGCATGGCGAAAATGCGTCATATGTATGGGAGGCGGCGTGGCAGGCTACTGACCGAGGAAAAGAAACAAAAACAAAATTGCAGATTTTCACTCATGGTGTTGACGCATTTTCTGATGAAATATTAAACAAAGCGTTCGGCAATGATTTTCCGGGATGGAACAGGGATCACGCCGGCATACTTGAGACTTCGATGATGATGTATCTGAGGCCGGAGTATGTGGACGAGACGAAATTTAAAGATGAAATTTCAGAGGAATATCCATGGTACGAAGAACTGCCTATAAGACAGGCAGTTATCACGAAAAGCGGAAGCTTATGGAAAGAATCTTATTCCACCGCGGAACTCGGAAAGCTTTTTTATGATTATATTGTTGAAGAAACAGTTAAGGCTTTAAAGGAATGTAAGGAGTGATAAGATATGCCAGGTATATTTGATGTTCTGCTGTTCCTATTACCTGCGGCAGGTGCGGTTGTTATTGCTTTTGTAAATTTTGTCAGGAGGTAAGAGATGATCACCAAGATAATCGTTCTGTTATTATATCTTCTGATCCTTTTGGCTATCGGTGTTTACACCTCAAAAAAGGCAAATTCATATGACGGCTTTAACCTTGCAGGCAGGGGAAACAACAAGTGGATAGGAGGAATATCGACCCAGTCTGCTTCTACATCGGGATGGATGCTCCTGGCAATGCCAGGACTTGCGTATGCAGGAGGATTTTCAGTGGTCTGGACAATAACAGGCTGGCTCGGCGGCAGTTTGATCAATTGGATAATCCTCGGAAAACGACTGAGAGTGGCCACAGAAAAATACGACGCCGTATCATGTACGGAGTATTTTGAGAAGAGAACCGATGATAAGGCAGGTGTAATAGGAATAGTCTCAGCCATAACTATCGTGATATTGATGGCTATAAACTCATCGTCTGAGATGATAGGATTCGGAAAATTATTGACAGCTGTCTTTGATATCGACTATTCGCTGGCTGTAACGGTAGGCCTGATTGTGGTGGCAATTTACACTTTCCTGGGAGGCTACATGGCTGTGAGCTGGACAAACCTGCTGCAGGGGACCCTGATGTTTCTTGCTCTCGCCATCGTGCCGACAGTAGCAATCGCCGATATCGGAGGGTTTCATGATATGGCAGAAAATCTTATTGCCCAGGAACCTGACTTTTTCCACTTCTTAGGAGGTATGACAGAAGGCAAAGAAATAATCCTTTCATTATCTGGAGGACTGGGTATCAGCTTGCTTTATCCGGGTATGGTACATGCGCTTACAGGCATAATGGCCATAAAAGACCCGAACGAGGTGAAAGATTCTGCGCTTATAGCGACGATATGGGGCGCGGTAGCTCTCGTGGGAGCTTCAGGGATCGGCATGGCCGGCAGGGTGATATTTCCGCAGGCAGACGACCCTGAACAGGTATTCTTAATGCTGGGCGAAAAATACTTCCCTACGGTGATATTCGCTGTACTGGGAGCAGCGGTCATGGCGGCGATCTTATCATCGGTTTGTGCTTATCTGATCGTATCGTCGGCTTCCATAGGAGGATGTATTGCCAGAAAGTATGTGGGAAAAGAAAAAGTTGTTGTCATTATAGAAAAAGCGCTTATCATAGTCATAGCGCTGACAGCATATCTACTGGCCTTTGGCGGAGGAAGTCTGCATACTATCACCATGTTTGCATCCTCAGGCCTTGGGAGCGCTTTCGGACCGCTGGTCATCTTCAGTTTGTTTACAGATAAAATAAACTGGAAAGGAGCTGTGGCCTCAATACTGGCAGGGCTTATAACCGTACTTGTATGGTTCTATTCGGGAATGTCGGATTACCTGTTTGAAGTGTTCCCGGGATTTATAGTAAGTTCCATTGTACTGCTGACTGTGAGCAAGGCCACAGGCGGACCTTCAAAAGAAGTCAGTGAAAAATTCCGCGATTATATTGAAGCATACAGAAAAATCAATGAAAAGAGGTAATGTAATGAGAACCAGAAAAATGTGGGAAATGACTTGGATGGAGATGCGCGATGCGATCAACGATAATGCAGGGATCATAATTCCCGTCGGAGCAACGGAGCAGCACGGACCACATTTGCCTGTGGCGACAGACTCGATCGTTGCGACCAAAACATCCATAGCACTGGCCGAAAAAAATAACCTTATTGTTGGCATGCCGGTCGTATATACATGTAAATCAAGACCTCAGACAGGAGGCGGGATGAATTTTATCGGCACACATGGCCTGAAAGGGCAGACATTCATAGATATGCTCTGCCAGGTAATCGAGGGATATATCAGATATGGTTTCAAAAGGATAGTCGTACTTAACGGTCATATGGAAAACAGCAACCTGATATACGATGCTGCCTACCAGGCAATGGAGAATAAAACAGATGTAAAATGTGTTATCTTTGAAATGGCCTTTGATGAATTCCCTGACGATCTTATGAAAGATCTGTTCGGCGATGATTTTCCGGGATGGGGCTATGACCATGCAGGCATATACGAGACATCGATGCTTTTGTACCTTCAGCCCGAAATCGTTCAGTTTGAAAAAGCTGTCGATGACAGACCGGAGGAGATGGTATGGTATGATGTGCTCCCGATACCTGAAACCTTTTACAGCAAAAGCGGCTGTCTCTGGAAAACAAAACATGCTACAGCCGAATTGGGGAAACGGGTATGGGAAGCTCAGCTGGAAAGACTTAATCAAGCCATACAAAAGGAACTTCCAGTCAAATAAACCTGCATCATATGAGGTTTTTTTGTAGGTCCTCGACCATATAACTTGACTCTTCAAGAAGAGATGTGATCTTTTTGGCCGATGCAAGCAGATGAGTTTTGATCGTTTCACTTTTTGACAACATACGGGTTTTCGGCCCTGATACGCTTATCGCTGCGATGAGCCTGTGATTTGCGTCGTAAATCGGGGCCGAAAAACAGTAAAGACCGTATTCAAATTCTTCGTCATCGCACATTACAGATGTTTCAGCAAAAAAATCTATTGACTTTTTGAAGGAATCATAATCTATAATGGTATTAGAAGTGTATTTCTTCAGTGGACGATTGAAATATTCTCTAAGTGATGGTTCATCCTTGTGTGCAAGGATGATTTTGCCCATCGAGGAACAATGCAGATCTGAAAGCGGAGATAAGCTTGTGACCAGAAGATATGCGCCTATAGATACATGGGCTATGGTAAGGACATAACCTCTGTAAGCCACTCCCACATTAGCGCTCTCTTCGACCTGAGAGGCAAGACTGTTTATTACAGGCTCAGCGATATTTTTAAGTGATAAGGATGATTTGACTTTATCACCATATATTATGAACCTTGGGCTCAAACTATACAGTTCGTTGTCATCTTTGATCAATAAGCCGCAATCGACCAATGTAGAAAGAATCCTGAATGTAGTTACCTTTGGAAGTCCCACGGCTTTTGATAGGGGGCTGACGCCGACAGGCGCTTCTGATTCAAAGACAGCATCAAGGATTTTGGATGCACGGGATATTGAACTTATATAGTCCTTATTTTTATTTTGTTTATCCATACTGTTCCTCACTTTATATAATACAGAAATATAACACAAAGAAATATGTTTTTCAATCAGAATCGAATATAAAAGAGGTGTAAAAATGTTAAAAAAGAACAAGGATGCTCTGGACAAACAGAGCTGGTGCGGCCTTAACAGACCGCAGATGAAAGAAACAGAAGCCGACTGCGTCATCTTCGGAATACCATTCGATGAAGGTGTCAGCTACAGAGGAGGAGCTGCTCAGGCTCCGGATGTGCTCAGAGCCAATACGAAACATTCCACTCCAAGCACTGAAAGACTGTTTTACTATGATAGCTATAATGTGGTGGATGCAGGCGATTTTATAGGGCGTACCAGAGAAGAACTTTTCGCAGAGGTGGAAGAATATGTAAAATACCTCGTAGAAAGCGGCACCAGATTCGTTATGGTCGGCGGAGATCATTCTGTGACCATCCCGGTGGAAAGAGGCATAAATGCTGCCGTAAATGAGGATTTTGGCATAATACATATTGACGCTCACATGGACATATGTGACAGTCTGGAAGGAGACAGCCTTTCTCATGGATGCACCCAGAGGAGAGTTCTTGAGATGGAACATATATCATCGGTGGATAATATTTATTTTATCGGCATAAGGTCCATCGAACCAGATGAGTTCGCATTTTATAAAGAAAACAAGCTGCAGGTAAAGACAGCGTATGACTGTTATCACGAAGGAATAGAATCGGTGGCAGACCAGTGTATAGATGCCATGAAAAAATTCAGCAAAGTTTACATCACCTTCGATATTGACGGGCTGGATCCGGCATATGCGGCAGGGACAGGAACACCTCAGTTTGGCGGACTGACTGCAAGAATGGCTCTGACACTTCTTGAAAAGCTTTTTGCCCAGCTCAACATAATTGGTTTTGATGTTGTTGAGATCGCTCCACCGCTGGATCAGTCTCTTGCATCCATGTTCGCAGGACGTAAGCTGATACAGGAAGTCTGGGGATACTGGGCTGAGGCTATAGGAAAGCTCGATAAGGACATATAGGCTATGTCTATGGCCGGACTGACAAATATGGAAACAATTCAGATCTTTGTCAATCCGGCTTGTTTTTTGGTTTAATCTTCCTCATCTTGGTTTCTTGCTTCCGAGTCCATGGCAACAAGATCGTATATCAGAGGATCCCGTATGAGATGGGACCAGACAGTATAAGTTGCCCGTATAAAGTCATCAGATAATTCCATATCATTTACGATCAGAGGACATGTGTAAGGCAGGTTCTCATCGTTTTTTATGAGGATTAACACACCTTCGTCTGTCAGCCGAGGGGCAAGGGGATAAGTCCTGCACTGCAAGGGCCGTTTATGACGGGGGCAGTGAGGCGGGTCCTGACACCGCACGAAGTAAACATCCCCATTCCAGGAATCAGGAAATTCGTAATCTTCGGCCGGCTCTGCTGTCCATGACAGCCAGTGGTCGGCCGGATCATGTATCTGTTCTTCTCCCGGGTACAGGTAGATGCCCATTTCTTCATCAGGGTGCTCGCCGCTGACAGTGCAGCAGGCGCTTCCGCACAGTTTTCCGCAGTCATATGGGACCGGAGAAACTCGGTCCAGCAGCCTGTAGATGGCTTGCCATTGTCTTTTGGTGGTAGTGGTTTTCATGTTGTATATTATATATTGTAACAAGATTTTTTTCCAATCATTTACTTATATCACAAAAAATTCACATAAATATTAACGGTTTCTTAGCGGCAATCGCCTTTTTTGGTGGTAAAATATAATCCATAAAAGAAAAAAGGTAAAGGTGTATATGAGAAAACTTGGAATTGATGTAGGTTCTACGACAGTAAAACTTGTATTGACGGACGAAAAAGATAATATCATATATAAAAGATACGAGCGTCATATGTCAAGCGTTTTTGACAAAGTCAGAGAGCTGCTTGAGGAAATGATCCGCCAGGTTGGAGATGAACAGGTAAAATGTGTCATCACCGGTTCCGGCGGACTGGCGCTGGCGGAGAAGATAGGCGCCAGATTTGAACAGGAGGTTGTCACATGTTCAACAGCAGTGCAGAAACTTATACCTGAAACCGATGTTGCCATCGAGCTTGGCGGAGAGGACGCAAAGATCACATATTTCGGCAGTACGGTTGAACAGAGGATGAACGGTACATGTGCCGGCGGCACGGGGGCGTTCATCGATCAGATGGCTATCCTGCTCAACACTGACGGCAACGGTTTAAATGAGGCTGCCAAAAATTATACTGCCATTTATCCCATAGCTGCAAGATGCGGCGTATTCGCAAAAACTGACATACAGCCTCTGATCAATGACGGTGCACCCATTGAAAACCTTGCTGCGTCAATTTTCCAGGCTGTAGTGAACCAGACTATAAGCGGCCTGGCCTGCGGACACAGGATAAAAGGCCATGTGGCTTTCCTGGGAGGCCCCCTTACATACATGTCAGAACTCAGGCAGCGGTTCATAGAAACGCTGCAGCTCAAACCGGAGGAAGTGATCTTTCCGGATAATTCAAAGTATTTTGTGGCCATCGGAGCAGGTCTTATGGCAGAACGGTGTGAGCCTGTGACATTAGGCAGTCTCCTGGAAAAGATCAGCGAGGTGGATACAGACTCAGCCGCAGGTGCCAAGAGGCTGGAACCGCTGTTCAGGGATGCAGAAGAATACAGGCTGTTCAGGCAGCGGCATGATAATGCAAAGATCGCGCGCGGAGACATCAGCAAGGCTGAAGGCCCTCTTTTTCTGGGTATCGACGCCGGATCGACTACCACCAAGGGAGCTGTCATAGACAAAGATAAACGGCTGCTCTACAGCTTCTACAAAGGCAACGAGGGCAACCCTCTGGCCACCACCAGAGAGATGCTCAAGGAAATATATTCGCTGCTCCCTGAGGGTACATATATCGCAAATACCACGGTGACTGGCTACGGGGAAGGTCTCATAAAGGCAGGTTTTAACGCCGATTACGGCATAATCGAAACCATGGCTCACTATAAGGCTGCCGAGCAGTTCCTGCCGGGGGTTGATTTTATTCTGGACATCGGCGGACAGGATATGAAGTGCATGCGGATAAAGGATCACGCCATCTACAGCATAATGCTCAATGAAGCCTGTTCTTCCGGCTGCGGTTCTTTCATCGAGACATATGCCAAGTCTGTGGATATGCCTGTGGAAGAATTTGCCAGGATCGGGATCAGAGCCAAAAATCCGGTGGATCTGGGAACAAGGTGTACCGTGTTCATGAATTCCATGGTGAAACAGGCTCAGAAAGAGGGGGCGGACATAAGCGACATTGCAGCCGGGCTTTCTTATTCTGTGATAAAGAACGCTTTGTATAAAGTCATAAAACTGCGCAATCCCGACGAGGCAGGGGAAAAGATCGTTGTACAGGGCGGTACTTTTCTCAATGAGTCTGTCCTCAGAGCCATAGAAAAGGTACTGGGAAAGAATGTTGTAAGGCCGGATATAGCTGGTATCATGGGCGCATATGGCTGCGCTCTCAATTCACTGTCAGAGTGGAAAGAAGGACATGTGTCTGCCCTGACGGCAGCAGATGGACTTGACGCTTTTAAAGCCGATACTTCCAACGCCAGATGTAAAGGCTGCGAAAACAACTGTATGCTCACCATAACAAGGTTCGGCGACGGCAAAAGGTATATAACGGGCAACAGGTGTGAAAAAGGTGCGGGAAAGGCCGATGCAGGAAGCGACCTGCCTGATATCTACGAGTATAAACTCCGCAGGCTGTTCGGATATGAGCCTCTTGATGAGCAGAGGGCTTACAGGGGCCATGTTGCGATACCGAGGGTCCTCAACATCTATGAGAACTATCCGTTCTGGTTCACTTTTTTCACAAAACTTGGGTTCAGAGTAGTTCTTTCTCCAAACTCGTCAAAGGAAATCTATGAGAAGGGAATAGATACCATTTCATCGGATACGGCCTGTTATCCGGCCAAGATGGTACATGGGCATATCAGGACTCTTGTGGAAATGGGTGAAAAATGGATATTCTATCCATGCATAAACTACGAATATGTGGAAGACCCCAAAGCGCAGAACCACTATAACTGCCCTGTAGTAGCCACCTATCCGGAAGTTATAGCCAACAATATGAATGCGCTGTTTGATGCCTTTGGAGTTACCTTCACCCATCCTTTCGTACCATATGACAGTGACAAACGGCTGGTCAGGAGGATGACCGAGATACTTGAGGATAAAGGGATTTCCCATGAAGAGATAAAAAAAGCAGTGGAAGCGGCAAGGGCTGAAGAACTTGCGTTCAAAAAAGATATACAAAAAGCGGGCGAGGAAGCTCTCAGGTACATACAGGAACACGGCAAAAAAGCCATAATCTTAGCGGGAAGGCCTTATCACCTTGATAAAGAGATCAATCACGGAATAAACAAGATGATAACTTCTCTCGATATGGCTGTGCTTTCGGAGGATTCCGTGTGCCACCTCAGCGACCTGGCAAGGCCGGTCAGAGTGCTCGACCAGTGGACATATCATTCAAGGCTGTATAAGGCTGCTGATTTTGCCGGCACACGAGATGATATTGAGATGGTCCAGCTCAATTCCTTTGGCTGCGGCGTCGATGCCGTTACCACAGACCAGGCCGAGGAAATACTCGAACATAACAATAAACTATATACTGTCCTCAAGATTGATGAAGGCACCAACATGGGCGCTGCTAAGATAAGGCTCCGCTCCCTGAAAGCTGCGATGGATGAAAGAGAAAAAAACGGCGTCAAGCCGGTTCATGATCCCAAACCGTTCAAACGCAGGGTATTTACCAGAAAAATGAGAGATGAATACACCATCATCGTTCCTCAGATGGCGCCTATCCATTTCCATTATCTTGAAGAAGGCCTCAAAGCATGCGGCTACAAGGCTGTGCTCATGTCCAGCGTGGATAAGAAAGCCATAGATGAGGGACTCAAATATATCAACAACGACGCATGTTACCCGACTCTGGTGACCCTTGGCCAGATGATAAGCACCCTCAAGTCAGGCAAATATGATCTGAACAAGACTGCTCTCATAATGTCACAGACAGGAGGAGGGTGCCGTGCCAGCAACTATATAGCCTTGCTCCGTAAAGCCCTCAAAGATCTGGGTATGGAGCAGATACCGGTCATCTCCTTCAGCATGGCCGGTCTTGAGTCCAATCCAGGTTTCAGGCTTAACCTTAAAATGGGCAAGCGTGTGATCATAGGAGCTCTTTACGGGGATCTGTTCCAGAGGCTTCTCTACGCCACCAGGCCATATGAGAAGGTAAAAGGAAGCGCCGAGGCCCTGATGAAAAAATATGACCAGGAAATATTTCAAAATTGCAGAGATGGAAAATTTTCCACATTCAGGAAGCTGGTCAAGCGTATCGTGGATGATTATGATGCTCTGCCTCTCAATGATGTTAAGAAACCTCGGGTAGGCGTAGTCGGCGAAATCTTGGTCAAATATCATCCGGATGCCAACAACAATATAGTGGATATAATCGAGAAGGAAGGCGGAGAGGCTGTTGTGCTGGATCTTGTGGACTTTTTCCTCTACGGCATGTACAGTAAGAAGTTCAACTACGAAAAACTCTCAGGTTCATGGCTCACTTACAAAATCAACCAGATAGCCATAAAAGTAGTGGAATGGTGCCGCAAGCCGATGAGAAAGGCGTTGAGAGAAAGCAAGAGGTTCCAGGAACCTGCTTACATAGAAAATACGGCAAAGGAGGCTTCTCAGATAGCGTCCATGGGCAACCAGTGCGGAGAAGGCTGGCTGCTAACAGGAGAGATGATAGAGCTGATAAAGGACGGAGCGACAAATATTGCGTGCCTGCAGCCTTTTGCATGTCTGCCCAATCATGTGATAGGAAAGGGCATGATGAAGGCTCTCAGGGAAAGATTCCCCAAAGCCAACATAGTTGCCATCGACTATGATCCGGGAGCCAGCGATACCAATCAGCTCAACAGGATAAAGCTCATGATGTCGGCTGCCCACAGGAATATGGAAGCGGAAATCAAGGCAGATGAACAGAAGGGAGCATAACTGATGCCTTCCCGGCTGTGAACACCAAAGACGCCTGTACGGACAATAAGCCCTTGAAAAGGTACATTTCAGGTGATATAATAATTTCCGGAAAAAGAAAAAATAAACTATAGTTAGGAGGTGTCTCCATGGGAAGACACGGGACCATAGCCGGCAGAAAAGCGGCACAGGACTCCAAGAGAGCGGCAATGTTCACCAAATACGCCAGAGCCATAACCGTCGCCGCCAAAGACGGAGGAGATCCTGAATATAATGCGTCACTTAGACTGGCAATAGAAAAGGCAAAAGCCATTTCAATGCCTAATGATAATATCAACAGAGCAATAAAAAAAGGTACAGGCGAACTGGCGGGGGAAACATACGAGGAACTGAAATTTGAGGGATATGGCGTAGCCGGAGTTGCAGTGATCGTTGAAGCCCTGACCGACAATACCAACAGGACAACATCTTCAGTAAGATCTACATTCGATAAATACGGCGGAAATCTTGGGTCTCCGGGATGTGTTTCATATATGTTCTCAAGAAAAGGAGTCATAATCATAGAAAAGACCGATGACATTGACGAGGACAGTCTGCTGGAGACAGCCCTCGAAGCAGGAGCTGAGGATATGCAGGTCAATGAGGACAGCTACGAGATCCTGACTGATCCTTCGGTACATACGGATGTCCATCATGCGCTGACTGAAGCCGGATATGAGATAGCCGAATCAGATGTGGAACAGATACCATCAATGGAATCCACTCCTACCGATCCCGGCGATATCAAAAAGCTGAAAAAGATGATCGAACTCCTTGAAGACAATGACGATGTCCAAAAGGTATATACAAATTGTTCCATAGATCTGTATGAGGAATAATCCTCATGCTTTAAGAGAATAATCAGAATATTCCTGGGTCTCGCGATGGGGAAACATAATTGAACCTACATTTGCGCATTGGGAATCCGGAGTTTCCGAAACATTATGCCAGGCCTCACAAAACAGAGGAAGGCAGAAGTCAGGAACAGGATACCCACCTATCATTGATAGGGCGTCAATTATTTCTCCGACGGTCATCCCGGGAACCTTAATTCAACAGCCGCGTAAGCATTCCGGCCTGTTGGATTTATTTTTTAGGGGTAGTCAAATAAGGCTAAATATTATAAAATAGAACAAGCAAAAACGATAAAGGCAAGGTACATTCCGATGAATCATCTCAAGCCGGCCGAAATACTTGAAACTTTGACAGAAACAGGTGTCGGCAAAGCAAACGGATCTTTTATACATTTATTTACTTTAGGCATAATGGCAGGTGCGTACATCGCTTTTGCAGGTGCGGCATCCAATATGGCAGCATTCAACCTTCTTCTGGATGACAGTTCATACGGACTGGGCAGAGTATTGGCTGCCACGGTCTTTACAGGCGGGCTCATCCTGGTCACCCTTGCAGGGGCAGAGCTGTTCACGGGCAACAGTCTGATGACCATAGCCCTGGCAGGAAAAAGGATAACCCTCACACAGATGATCCGCAACTGGGCTATAGTATACATAGCCAACCTTATGGGAAGTATCATCATAGCTTTTCTCATATTTAACACGGGAATATTCTCATCTGGAGGAGATATGCTGGGGACTCTGACCGTAAAGACAGGAGCCGCAAAAGTCAGTATGACTTTTTTGCAATGTTTCCTTTCAGGGATCTTATGCAACTGGCTTGTCTGCCTGGCAGTATGGTGTACTGCGGGAGCGTCTTCAACTGCCGGAAAGGCAGCGGCGGCGTTTTTCCCCATCTGGCTTTTTGCCACAGGCGGATATGAGCATTGTGTCGCCAATATGTATTTTATACCGGCAGCCATCTTTGCCTCGTCAAACGGGACATTTGCAGCGCTTTCAGGAGCGGGGCCTGAAGCTCTGAGCAATCTCACATGGCAGGGGATGTTCTTGGGCAATATATTGCCTGTGACTCTTGGAAACCTGTCAGGCGGTATAATCTTTGTAGCTATGGGGTACTGGATCGCCATCAAAGGAGGAAGAGTATAATGTCAAACAGGCAGTTAACGGTCAGAGGACTGATAATAGGCTCTCTGGGAAGTGCGGTGCTCACCATGAGCTCGATGTTCATTGCTCTCAAGCTAAGTTCCGTACCGTGGCCCATCATGTTTGTGGTGCTGATGTCCATGTTTGTATTGAAGCTTTGTGGTCATACAAACCTTCAGGAGATCAATGTGACACAGACAGCCATGTCGGCAGGAGCAATGGTCGCAGGCGGACTGGCATTTACCATACCCGGCATCTGGATGCTTGATCCCGGCGCACATGTCAGCCTTCCCCAGCTGCTGGCTGTTACACTGGGCGGAGTAGCCCTTGGGCTGATCTTTACCGCTCTTTTCCGGAAATATTTCATTGAGACAAAGGAATTGCCGTATGCCATGGGGCAGGCGGCTGCTGAAACATTGCAGGTCAGCGACAAGGGTTCAAAAAAAGTGATCCTCTTGTTTGCGTCCATGGCAGCGGCAGGTATCTTCACATATCTGAGAGACTGGAAAATGGTGATATCTTCCACTCTCATCAGCGCCAGGACAGCGGTATACGGCTCCATGATGGGAATATGGCTTTCGCCTATGCTCATGTCGATCGGATATATAATAGGCCCTGTGGTGATAGGCGTATGGTTTCTTGGAGCTCTCATCGGAGATCTGGGCATACTTATGGGCGGAGTGGAACTGGGACTTTGGGATTCTGCAGCAGCCGCTGATATCAAATCATCTCTGGGGATCGGCCTGATGGTAGGTACCGGTATCGGTATACTGGTCAAGGGGATCATACCAAAAGCCAGGGATATATTCGGTTCCATGTTTGAAAAAAACAGGCTGGGAGATAATTTCATAAATATGAGATGGGCGCCGCTCCTGATGATAATACTGGTATTTGTGTTTACGACAGTGACCCATATGGGAGTTATCCCTTCTGTTATAACCATTTTAGGCACATGGCTGACTACTTCCATGTCAGCCCAGTGTGTAGGCCAGTCCGGAATAAATCCGATGGAGATATTCGGTATAATCATACTCATTGCGGCAAAAGCCGTTACAGATATGGGGCAGACAGAAGCCTTTTTCGTTGCGGCTGTTGTTGCTGTGGCGTGCGGGCTGGTTGGAGATGTGATGAATGATTTCAAGGTAGGCCATATCCTCCATACCGATGGGCGACATGCCCAGCGGGATGCCCTCCGGCGGCGGAATGCCCAGCGGCGGGCCGGGAGGCTTCTGATGGGCACTTTGATCGAATTTCGGGAGGTCTGCAAGTATTACCAGATGGGCGACACCACTGTGAAGGCGGCGGACCACATCTCCTTCCAGATCCGGAAGGGGGAGTTCGTGGCCATCGTGGGCCAGTCCGGCTCCGGCAAGTCCACCTGTATGAACATCATCGGCTGCCTGGACGTGCCCACCTCCGGCACGTACCTGCTGGACGGCAGGGATGTGGGTCAGATGGATAAGGACCAGCTGGCCGCCATCCGGAACAAGATGCTGGGCTTCATCTTCCAGCAGTACAACCTGCTGCCCAAGCTGACGCTCCAGGAGAACGTGGAGGTGCCGCTGATGTACGCCGGCATCCCCAAGCCGGAGCGGCACGAGCGATCCCGGATCGCGCTGGAGATGGTGGGTCTTGGCGACAAGCTGCGCAATAAGCCCAGCCAGCTCTCCGGCGGCCAGCAGCAGCGGGCGTCCATTGCCCGGGCTCTGGCAGGGGACCCGGCGGTGATCCTGG